>NZ_JBQEMS010000028.1:0-70054 GCF_052044265.1 Sinorhizobium sp. 22678
CGCCCTGGTTGATACCGCGATCGCGGGCGTCACCGGCATTCATGAAGCAGACGGCACCGGGGAACGCCTTGTAGAGTTCCGGCACCCGCATCGTCATCGAGCCGGAGTGCCAGTGCTCGAGGACGCGACCCGTCACCAGCCAGACATTGTATTCGTCGTCGGGAGATTCCGCCGGCGGCTCGTAGGGAACGGCGAGGATCACCGCCTTGCCGTCCGGGCGACCATAGAACTTCACGCCCTCCCCAGGCTTCACGTAGGGATCGTACCCTTCCCGGTAGCGCCAGAGCGTCTCCTTGCCGTCGACGACCGGCCAGCGCAGGCCCCGTTCCTCATGGTAGCGGTCATAGGGCGCCAAGTCATGCCCGTGTCCGCGCCCGAAGGAGGCATATTCCTCGAAAAGGCCTTTCTGGATGTAGAAGCCGAAGGCCTCCGCTTCCCGGTTGGCATATTCCATATTGATTTCGCTTGCGGGGAAACGGTCGACATTGCCGTTCTTGAAGAGCACATCGTAGAGGGTCTTGCCCCGATAGCCCGGATTGGCGTCGAGGGTCTCGGCCGGCCACACTTCGTCGGTGGTAAAGCGCTTGGAGAACTCCACCATTTGCCAGAGATCGGAACGTGCTTCGCCGGGGGCATTCACCAGTTGGTGCCAGACATGGGTTCGGCGCTCCGCATTGCCGTAGGCGCCTTCCTTCTCCACCCACATGGCAGCCGGAAGGATCAGGTCCGCGCTCATAGCGGTGATCGTCGGATAGACATCGGAGACGACGATGAAGTTCTCCGGGTTGCGATACCCCTGATAGGTCTCGTTCTGCGTATTAGGAGCCGCCTGGACGTTGTTGTTGACCTGCACCCAGTAGAAATTGAGCTTTCCGTCCTTCAGCATCCGGTCCTGCTCGACCGCGTGGTAGCCCGGTTTCTCGGGAATGATGCCGTGAGGCACGCGCCACATCTCCTCGGCATGCTTGCGGTGCTCCGGGTTTGTAACGGTCATGTCGGCTGGCAGCCGATGGGCGAAGGTGCCGACCTCGCGCGCTGTCCCGCAGGCCGACGGCTGGCCAGTAAGCGAGAACGGGCTGTTGCCGGGTTCGGAGATCTTCCCGGTCAACAGATGGAGGTTGTAGACCATGTGGTTGACCCAGACGCCGCGCACATGCTGGTTGAAGCCCATGGTCCAGAGCGACATCACCTTGCGGTTGGGATCGGCGTAGAGATCTGCCAATTGTTCGAGGAACCCGGCCTCGACGCCCGTCAGTTCCACGGTCTTGTCGAGCGTGTATTCCGACACGAAAGTCTTGAAGCTCTCGAAGTCGCTCGGGGTCATCTTCGCCGCATCCTTGGCGTTCACGGCCTTGACCTCGAGCGGATTGTCGGGTCTCAGGCCATAGCCAATGTCGGTCGCACCGATCATGAAGGTCGTGTGCTTGCTGACGAAATCCTCGTTCACACGGCCGGTCTGAATGATGTGATTGGCGATGTAGTTGAGGATCGCCAGATCGGTCCCCGGTTTGAAGACGATCGGAATATCCGCAAGATCCATGCTGCGATGGGTGAAGGTCGAGAGCACCGCGACTTTGACATGCTCGTGCCCGAGCCTTCGATCGGCGAGGCGCGTCCACAGGATCGGGTGCATCTCGGCCATGTTCGATCCCCAGAGCACGAAGGCGTCCGCGTGCTCGAAATCGTCATAGCACCCCATTGGCTCGTCCATGCCGAAGGTCCGCATGAAGGCGTAGGCCGCCGAGGCCATGCAGTGGCGGGCGTTCGGGTCGAGATTGTTGGAGCGGAAACCGGCGCGCATCAGCTTTGTGGCGGCGTAGCCCTCGAAGATCGTCCACTGTCCCGAGCCAAACATGCCGACGGCGGTCGGTCCCTTCTCCTTCAGCACCCGCTTCGCCTGCTCGGCCATGACGTCGAAGGCCTCGTCCCAGCTCACCGACTCGAACTCGCCGTCCTTGGCAAAGGCGCCGTCGCGCTTGCGCAGAAGCGGCGTCTTTAGACGGTCGATGCCATACATGATCTTGGAGAGGAAATAGCCCTTGATGCAGTTGAGGCCGCGGTTGACCTCCGCCTGCATATCGCCATGGGTGGCGACGACCTGTCCCTCCTTGACGCCGACCATGACGCCGCAGCCGGTACCGCAGAAACGGCAGGGCGCCTTCGACCACTTTATCTGCAACGCTTCCACACCGCCCGGCACGGGCTGCGCCGCCGCCGGAAGCGCAATCCCCGCCGTAGCTGCGGCGATGCCGGCCGCATGCGCCTTCAACATTTCACGCCGCGTCAGTTCGCCGGTCATGGCCGATCTCTCCTTGAGTTTCGACATGCTCAAACACCATGTTGGCTGCCACCACACCCTCGAGAACCGCGATACGCGAAAGACTTTCGCCGAGCATTCCGGTGCTCGTGCCCTCGATCACGACGACGATCTTTCCCGCCTCCTGGGCGTAAACCTCAACATTCGGCATCTCGGCGAGACTGTCGACGACGCGCTCTTGCATATTCGGCATCGTCACGATGATCGCGCTGGAGATGTGATAGGTCGCGCTTGGATCAGACATGCGCATCCTCCGTCGCGACCTCGCGAATGCCTATCGCCGCCACCGGACAGACGGAAAGACAGGCGCCGCAGCCGGTGCAGGCCTCTTCGCTAAGCTCCGGCAAGAAGGGTCCGCCGGCACGCGCACGGAAGCGGATCGCCTCTGTCGGACAGACATCGCGACAGGCCTGGCAATCGGTGCGGTTCTTGGCAAGACAGCTCTCGCCGATCATCGCGACGTGGGCAAAGTGTTTCAGCCGGCCGGTGAAGACCGGCTCCGGACAGAGTCCCTCGCATTGGCCGCAGAAGCTGCACTCGGCGACGGAGAAATCGAGCGCGGGACGACCTTCCACCAGCCGGATGATGTGCGTCGGACAGGCGTCGACGCATCGTCCACAGCCGGTGCAGGCCTCGATACTCGCGGCGGTTACGCCGGGGGGAAGGACACGTTGGCTTCGACCCACGTATCGGCCACGCAGAAAGTTTCGCCTCGATCTGTCGACAGACTCTCCCATTTCGCCCTCAATGCCCTGGCGGACCGGGAGGGCCGAAGACGATCTGGAACATCCAGACGAGAAATCCGTAGCCACCGACCACCCCCACGGCGACGATCGGCCAGATGCCGAATGCCAAGACGAGGAAGGTGATGAGTTCGTTTCGCCGCCGCCTGCGTGGCAGGCTCGCCCCCGACTGATCGGCATCCGGCATTCCAGCGTCTCCTCTCCAAACGCATGCGCCTGAAAGAAGTTTAGTGCCTCAAGCAGAAAAATAAAGGGAGAGCCCAGATATTCGTCCATTCAAATTCAAGCGCCCAAGAAGCGTTTCTGGCAGTTGCTTGGCGCTGCTAGCCGTTTGAAGGTGTTCCTCACTTTGTGCGTGACGGGCAGCGAAGAAAGCAGTCCGAGAGGTCTGCTATCCGGAAACAACCCGGCCATTCCCTGCACCTGTTCCAATGCTCTCAATGGTGCGGGAATTCGCCTTCATCAGCGTCGTGAGTGGGTGGAGAGCCGGACTTCGGACGCCCCTCGGCTGAAGTCTGCTCTGAACGCCGATAGCCGTCGCTGCTCGCTTGCGCCGAATGGTCGTGATCATGCACAGGGGCCGCAACGACGGAGCCCCGTGATTTGTGTCGGCGGCCTTCCTTGGCGGCTGCCACGAGCCTTCGATGATCGCCTCCTTGCCCCAGTAGGCGCGGATATAGAGTGAGAAAATTCCATCCGGTGCCGGCAGCCAGTTGCTTTCCTTGTCGGTACCGGGATTCTTGCGC
Source organism: Sinorhizobium sp. 22678 (assembly GCF_052044265.1). Taxonomy (NCBI): domain Bacteria; kingdom Pseudomonadati; phylum Pseudomonadota; class Alphaproteobacteria; order Hyphomicrobiales; family Rhizobiaceae; genus Sinorhizobium; species Sinorhizobium sp. 22678. The sequence continues at coordinate 3,807 of NZ_JBQEMS010000028.1, forward strand.
CGGCATAATCGTCAGGGCTTCGTCGGCATCGCGGCTACGCCTTGGGCGGCGAGGTCCGCGCCTACTCGTCGAGAGACCGGAAACCAGGCCCGGAAGGCCTGTGAGACTGCCGAGGGCGGGGAAATGCAGCATCCGTGAGTGATAGCGAGCATAGCCACTCTCGCCTTCCTTTTAGGATGGGACCAAACAGAATGGTAATGTGACGTTCAAACCAGTTAGGGGCACGCCCCGATTGTCCAACCTCGTACTGGGGTAAGGACTCAGGTTCGAATGACCGGATCAGGTCAAGCCGCGCGGATTGGGCGAGGGCCGAACCAACTTCCGCAAAGGGTACTGATCGGAGCCGACGGCAGACTGTCTGCTGCGAGGAAACCCAACACGAAAGTGGATTTGGTAATGCCGAAGCCTCACGCCGCCCGTCACCCGTGCGACGGCATCGGCAATCGCCGACCGACCTCTCCCATGCCGCCGACGGGCTGCCGGGCGTCTTAATCGCGCAAAATAGAAGTCCAGCTTGCCAGCTTGCAAAAAAGATGAAAATACGACTCAGGTTATTTTGCCTGCGATGTGGATTGTCGAACGACAGTGCAATTTCCCTGCTCGCACCGACATTTTGCACCTAGAAGAGGACGAACTGATCTACAAATGAGCTTCTGGCATTCCATGACTTGGAAAACCGAAGGCATTCGGGTCACAGCGCCAGTTCAATGGCGCCAATACGATGGGATCGTCAGCGTCCTTTGGGAGGCGGAGAGTCAACCCGGTGCCAGTGGCTATTATCTCGCGGACGATCCGCGCATCATGTTTTTCTTCAACGACGTCTCGTCGAACGTTCGCATTTCGAACCAGGACACTGATCTGGCGAGGAATTCGCGCCCGATGGCGCGTGCCGTGTATGTTCCTGCCGGTGTGCCGTTGTGGACGGGCAGTCTGAAGACACATAGCTTCAGCCACCTCAATCTGCACCTTCACAAGGATCGGGTGTTACGGTTTCTGGCTCCATCGGTTGGGAGCTCCGCAGCGCTGACGGCGTTGCGCCGTCCGGTCGAGCTTCAAAACGTGGCGGCAATCGATGCGTTGGCGAAGCTGCTGGCCGACGAAATAAAGAGCCCAACCAAGCATACAGTCTATGCGGAGAGCCTTATAGGCAGCATCGTCGCGGGGCTTCTGGATATTCCTGCCGAGAGGGAGGAAAGGGCCGGCGGCAGGCTGACGCAGGCACAGATGAACAAGCTCATCTCGCATGTCGAAGCGCTTGGTGATTATCGTATGTCCGTCGCCGATATGGCCGCCGTCGTTGGCCTGTCCGAAAGCTGGTTTGCAAGCGTCTTCAAGCAGACAATGGGTAAGACACCGCTGCAATGGCAACTTGCAAAGCGAGTCGAGCTTTCGAAAAAGCTGCTCGGCGAAAGCGACCTGCCAGTCGCCAGCATCGCCGCGCAGCTCGGCTTCTCCGATCAGGCACACCTGACGAAGGTCTTCCGCCAGATCGTTGGCGAAACTCCCGCGGCCTGGCGGCGGATGCGGCAATTCCGGCAATCGTGAAGATCCCGTCGGCAAGTCCCTACCAAGTCTGGCGCAGCGTCGCGAGAATGCTGCGGCCCGGATTGTAGTAGACCGCCCCGGAGTCCTTGCTCGCCACGTGTTTTTCGTCGAATAAATTGTTGACGTTCAGCTGGAACGTGGTGTTTTCCTGAACCTTGTAAGTAAAGGCTGCATCGAAGACGACTGCACTTTCCGACGATGAGCTGTTGGTGATGTCCGTGTAATAGGCGTCCGCGTAGCGAGCTCCGAGCCCGAACATCATGTCGCCCCGCGCGCCGTCGCCCTCCAGCGTGTAAGTGCCCCACAACGAAGCAATATTCTTCGGGACACGCATGAGGCGGTTGCCATCATTAGCACCGCCAGGTTCTTCGATCTTTGAATCGATGTAGCTGTAGGCGGCAATCACGCTGATATTGTTCGTTACCTCCGCCTTGGCTTCGAGTTCGAAACCACGATGTCTGACCCTTTCGACGGTTTGCGGCAGATAGGTGACCTGGTCGAAAACCGTAATGTTGCCTTTCGTCAGGTCGTAGACGGAAGCGGTGAACACGCCCGGAAAGGCATCCGGACGATATTTGATCCCGACTTCATACTGCTTTCCCGTCGTGGGATCGCTACCTGCGGCAGGCGGCGCGGCCGACTCGGCGTAGCTGATGTAGGGCGCCAGTTCCTCGGTTATCTTATAGCTCGCGCCGATTCGCGTCGTAAATTCACTGTGGTTGCCAGCCCTTGTGGTACCCGCAAGGAGGTTCGTCTCGGTAAGATCGAGCCAGTCATTGCGCAAGCCGACACTCACGGTGAGCTTGTCGAAAAACGTCAGATCCTGCTGCAGATAAATCGCGTTGGTCTGCTGGTCGTTGTTCGTGCTGGCATAAGGCGCCATCGCGCCGGGCCCACCTGAATAGATCGGGTTTTCCCAATCGATCGAAGGCGCAGGCGTGTAAAAGTTAGCACTGTCCGATTCGTATTTATTGTAGTCGGCACCTAAGAGCGTGCGGCTTTCCACATTGTCGAGACTTGCTTCGTAAATCAGGTGAGCATCGATGACGAATTGTTCAGTCGATTTCTCATTTCCGAAGAAATAGCGACCCGCCACCGTCGAGCCATCGGTTGGCGTGCTGCCGATATAGGCACTGCCGAACCCGTCGTTCAGCTTGCTGTAGCGGGCGTTGGAGCTGACACTCAGGCCGTTGCCGAAATCGTGGTCGAAAAGAACGCTGTAGCTATTGCGGTTTGTCTCGGAAAAGTAATAGTCCGGCTCCCCAAAAAACTGATCCCTGTCGAAATCGGTCCCGAGTGGGTGGCCACCGCTCCCGGGAACTCCGTCCCTGTCGAGATGATCAAAGACAAATGTCAGATTTGTCGCGTCGGTGGGGCGCCACGTCAGGCCGCCCATGACGAAGTTCTCGTCATCCTGAGAATAATCGTATTCCGCGTCCGAGCGCTGAAATTTGCCGGTCAAACGGTAGGACAGGGTGTCGTTCGCTGTAAGATTGTCACCGAAATCAAAGCCGAGTTCCTTATGCGAGAACGAGCCGCCGGTGCCATAGACTTCACCGAAACGGTCGCTCTTCGGCGTTTTCGTGACATAGTTTATCGATCCGCCGGGTTCCGCCGCTCCAAAGCTTGAGGAGCTGGCGCCCTTCAACACCTCGATGCGCTCGAAGGCATAGGGCTCTTCCCTGACCCCTGCAAAGGTCCTGCCGATCGCCAAACCGTCGCGATACGTATACGGAGTGAAGCCGCGAATATCGAAGTAGTCGTAACGGTCGTCGGAACCATAAAAATCGGTCACGACCCCCGCCGTATATTGTACGACTTGCTCGATGGTGTCGGCGGCGCGTTCCTCGATTTCTTTGGAGGTGATGACGGATACCGAGGCAGGGGCTACCAGGATATCGGTCGGCATCTTGCCGGCGCCGGTCGTTTCGGTGGCGACGATCGACTTTGAATCGTCCTCCGTATTGAGAACGCTTCCGCCACCGGTGCCGCGCGCCACAATAGTCTCCAGCACCGTTGCGTCGCCTTCAGTGCCTGCGTCCTGTGCGAACGAGAGGACAGGCGTTAAAGCAAAAAGTGCTGAGCAGCCCAACAGAAATGCGTCTCGTGAACGAAACGGTACCCTCGTTGGCCAGCGGCCGGTCTGATCGATGTCCATGTCCATGTTCCAATTGACGTAAATGCTGAAAGCGGGCCCCAATACCAACGCCCTTTGAGGTCTCCGAACTGCATCGCGTCCGGCCGTCCGCTACACAGGAAAGCTGCGCTCAACCGGCCCCGGCGTGAAGCCGTTCTCCCACGAGCCGCTATTAACTGGAGCAGTATTGTCCAGTATTGTATGTTTCCCCGGATTTGTACGATCCTCCGGAAATCTGCGCGCACTTTCTGGATATCGGCGGCTTTGCCGTTGACGCCGCTTAATTAAGCTGAGACTCGGGGGTCAACTTAAAACCTTGGATGGAGTGTGGCGATGAGGCTGTTCCGTTTCGCTGTACTGGCAGTCATAGCCCTTCTTTGGACAGGCAGGCACGACACTGCGTTCGCTGCCGAGAGTGCTGCGTATCCCATCACCATCGAGCATGCCTTCGGCAGCACCATCATCGCAAAGAAGCCGGAGCGTGTCGCAACCGTCGCCTGGGCGAACCATGAGGTGCCGCTGGCTCTGGGCATCGTTCCGGTTGGAATGGCGCGCGCCAACTTCGGCGATGACGACAATGACGGCATTCTGCCGTGGGTCGCCGCGCGTCTCGGTGAACTCGAGGCTGAAAAGCCGGTGCTTTTCGACGAGGGGGATGGCATCGATTTCGAGGCGGTCGCCGCCACGCGACCGGACGTGATCCTCGCGGCCTATTCGGGCCTCAGTCAGGCGGACTACGACACGTTGAGCGAGATTGCACCTGTCATCGCCTATCCGCAGGCTCCCTGGTCCACCGACTGGCGCGAGACGATCCGGATGAACAGTGCGGGGCTCGGGATGGCTGCGGAAGGGGAAGCGCTGATAGCCGGCATCGAAGCTGAGATTGCCCTGACTCTTGAAGGATTTCCCGAGCTCAAGGGCAAATCGGCAATGTTCATTACTCATCTCAGCTCATGGGACCTCAGCGTCGTCAATTTCTACACGACCAACGATACGCGCGTCAGGTTTTTCGCCGATCTCGGGCTCAAATCGCCGAAAAGCGTGGTGCAGGCTTCACAAGCCGGAAAGTTCTCAGGCTCCGTCAGCGCCGAGCAGATCGATGCTTTCGACGATGTCGATATTCTCGTTACTTACGGCGACGGGATGCTTTTCGATGCCTTGAAAGCCAACGCGCTGATGCAGCATATGCCTGCCGTTGCACGGGAATCGATCGTCATGCTCGGCAACAACGCGGTCGGCAATGCCGCCAATCCCACGCCACTGTCCATCAGATGGGTCCTGAAGGATTACGTGAAGCTGCTCAGTGAGGCAGTCAAGAAGTCAAAATGACCGCCGGGATCATCAAGACATCGGACGGGCGTTGGTCGCCCGTGTCCCGTTCCAGCCGGATGCGAAGTCTTTGGCTGGCAGCGCTTTTCGCGCTTCTGGTGGTCTTGCTTGTCGCCTCTGTTACGGTCGGCACGCGCTATGTCGAGTGGGGCGATGTCGTCGCGGCGCTCGGCGGCGCGCAGGATAATATCGGTCGCGCATCGGTCGCCTTGCGCATTCCGCGGACGTTGCTGGCCCTGCTTGCGGGGGGCGCTCTGGGATTGGCCGGAGCGGTCATGCAGGGTGTGACCCGCAATCCGCTTGCAGACCCCGGCATTCTCGGCGTCAATATGGGGGCATCCCTCGCAGTTGTCATCGGCGTCGCCTGGTTCGGGATGTCGTCGCTGTATGCGTATATCTGGGTGGCCATCCTGGGTGCCGGATGCGCCGCGATCTTCGTCTATGCCATAGGTTCGCTGGGCAGGGGCGGCGCGACCCCTTTGAAACTGGCGCTGGCAGGCGCGGCAACGTCCGTCGCATTTGCGTCCATGGTCACTGCCGTCGTGCTGCCGCGTGGTGATATCGCAGGCGGTATTCATTCCTGGCAGATCGGTGGTGTTGGCGGCGCGACTTACGAGCGTATCCTTCCCTTGGTGCCGTTTCTGCTTGTCGGGTTCGTGATCAGCCTGCTGTCGGCCAGAAAACTCAACTCTCTTGCACTCGGTGACGAGCTTGCGACCGGGCTCGGCGAGAGCGTCGCAACCGCGCGGGCCGTTGCTTCCTTCGGCGCCATCCTTCTCTGTGGCGCGACGACAGCCATATGCGGGCCGATCGGCTTTCTCGGGCTGGTCGTGCCGCATCTCTGCCGCCTGTTGATTGGCGTGGACTATCGGTGGCTGCTGCCTTTTTCGACGCTGGCAGGCGCGTGCCTCCTGCTCGCCGCGGACGTTGTCGGGCGCATCGTCGCGCGCCCTGCAGAGATCGACGTCGGCATCGTCACCGCCCTGATCGGTGCGCCATTCTTCATCTGGATCGTCCGGCGACAGCGCGTGAGGGACCTGTGACAGTTCCCTCATCCACCCTTGGCGTCGTGATCGCACACCGTAGAAAAAGCGCGCGCAGGCACGCTGTCATTCTCGCGGTGTTGCTGACCCTGGTCGCAGTGGTCTTCGCCGTCACCTTGTCGGTTGGGCAATCCGTCACGCCGCCGAGCGATGTTCTGCGCGTGCTCCTCGGTGAACCGGTTTCGGGCGCATCCTTTACGGTGGGGCAACTGAGATTGCCGCGCGCCGTGCTGTCGATCCTTGCAGGAATATGCTTTGGACTGGGCGGCGTGGCGTTTCAGGTCATGTTGCGCAATCCGCTCGCCAGTCCCGATATCATCGGGATTACCTCTGGCGCTGGGGCGGCTGCCGTTTTCGCCATTGTAGTCCTGTCCATGGACGGGCCGATGGTTTCGGTTATCGCTGTCGTAGCGGGACTTGGCGTGGCGCTGCTCGTCTATGGCCTTTCCTTCCGCAATGGGGTCGCCGGCACCAGGCTGATCCTTGTCGGCATTGGCGTTTCCGCCATGCTGCAAAGTGTCATCGCCTATATCCTTCAATCGGCGCCTGCCTGGAATTTGCAGGAAGCGATGCGTTGGCTGACCGGCAGCGTCAACGGCGCTCAGCTCGGCCAGGCGCTGCCGCTTCTGCTTGCCCTCCTGTTGTTCGGGGCGCTGCTGCTCGTTCGCGGTCGCGATCTCGAGACATTGCGGCTGGGCGACGATACGGCGGCCGCTCTTGGAACGAGGGTCTCGCATACAAGGATGCTGGTGATTGTCGCCGCGGTCGGACTGATCGCGTCGGCGACCGCGGCAACGGGGCCGATCGCCTTCGTCGCTTTCCTGTCGGGCCCGATCGCCGGCCGGATCGTACGAAACGCCGGCTCGGTGTTCATCCCGTCTGCACTGACTGGCGCCCTTCTCGTGCTTGTCGCCGATTATGTCGGGCAGCACCTTCTGCCGAGCCGCTACCCTGTGGGCGTCGTAACCGGGGCGCTTGGCGCACCCTACCTGATCTATCTCATCGTTCGCATCAATCGGACCGGGGGGTCTTTATGACCGATCATCTGCTCGTCGCCAGCGGATTGACGGCCGGCTACGACAATACAGAAATCCTGCATGCGCTCGACCTCACCATTCCCCCGGGCAAAATCACGGTGATCGTCGGCGCAAATGCCTGTGGCAAGTCCACGTTTCTTCGCACGCTCTCGCGGCTGATCGCGCCCAGCAAGGGACAAGTTCTCCTCGACGGCAAGTCCATCCACCGGACACCGTCGCGAGACCTCGCCCGGACGCTGGGTCTGCTGCCGCAATCGCCGATCGCGCCGGAAGGCATTACCGTGGCCGACCTCGTCAGCAGGGGACGGCATCCGCATCAAAGCCTGTTTTCCCGCTGGACGCGACAAGACGACGAGGCGGTCGACCGCGCGCTTGAGGCGACAAAGACGTTCGACCTTGCCGAACGGCCGATCGACGAGCTCTCCGGCGGCCAACGGCAGCGGGTCTGGATCGCCATGGCACTCGCGCAGCAGACCGAGATCCTGCTGCTCGACGAGCCGACGACCTTTCTCGACATCAACCATCAGATCGAGGTGCTCGATCTGCTGACCGATCTAAACAGCACGCGTGGAACGACGGTGGTCATGGTGCTGCACGATCTCAACCTTGCTGCCCGCTATGCCGACCATCTCGTGGCGATTGCCGGTGGGCGCGTGCACATTTCGGGCACTCCGGAAGAGGTGCTCACCGAAGAGACCGTGCGGCATGTTTTCGGCCTCGACAGTCGCGTCATCAGCGATCCCACCTCGGGCCGGCCGATCATGCTGCCGATCGGGCGACACCGGATGGCCGTCATCGACGACACGAGCGATGCACCACAAAAGGAGAGTCGCGCATGAACGCAATTCATTCATTCAAACTGTCCGGCGTAGCGGTCTGCGGCAGCGCTGCCGACATGCTCGACGAGATCTGCGAGCATTTTGTCGAACATGCCGAGGTCGAACGGATAGACGACCTGGCGGTGCTGCGGAGCGAGCTCGGCGTCGCTCGCATCGGCATTGCAAACGCGGGCCTGTCGATCGAGCTCGACTGCCCGACACGTGAAATGCTGCACATGAGCCGTACGATCCTGGCGGAGCATCTTTTCTATTTTGCCGAAGACCAGCCGTTCGAATTGACCTGGTCGGAATCGATGTCCCTGTCGGTGCTGCCGAACCTTCATGAGGTGACCGTCGTCTCGGCGCACGATGTCACTCCGCATATGCGTCGCGTGATATTTTCCTGCGCCGATGTGACGCCTTTTGTGGGCGGCGACATGCATGTCCGGCTGCTGGTGCCGCCGAAGGGCAAACCGCCGGTATGGCCCGGCTCGCGGGAAGACGGCCGCATAGCGTGGCCGGAAGGCGAGAACAGGCTTCTGGTTCGTGCCTATACCATCCGTGCCGTCGATTTGGATCGGAGCGAATTGTGGATCGATTTCTTGCAGCATCCCGCTCCTGGCGTACCGACTCCGGGTGCAGACTTTGCGCGCGACGCGCAGCCCGGAGACGTGGCCGCCCTGCTGGGGCCAGGCGCAGGCGGTCTGCCAGCGGAGCGCTCCATTTTACTGATCGGCGACGAGAGCGCCCTACCAGCCATAGCACGGATCGCGGCCGAGGCTCCCACTGCAACGCATATACGTGCCATCATCGAGGTTGAGGACAAAGCGGAAGAGCAACCGCTTCCGACCGATGGCGTGCTCAACGTGCATTGGTTGCACAGGGGGAGCTACCCGGAAGATGCCGCCGATATTCTCGTCTCCGAGGCGAAAGCAGCGATAGAAGCCGTCGATGGCGAAACATTTGTTTGGGTTGCGTGCGAAAGAAGAGACATACGAGCTATCAGGACCTTCCTCAAAGCGCGGCAACATGATCGCAGGAAGATGTATGTCGCTTGGTACTGGGAAAGAGATGTGAAAATCGCATAATATATTGACGGGAAGCTTGCCACGGGGGGCCTGGAGTGCCGCAGCCGATCTGTAATGTGTTCTCCGACGCTACAGCTGCTGATCGACGGCGTGTTCGCCGATGCCCGGCATAGAAGTGCGAAGGTCTCACGTGTCGGCGTCGTGGTCCTCAATGGATGCAGGAGCCGCAAAATCGCTGGCGCTGGGACACTCTCGACAGTGGAAGCTATTGGTGGGCGGGCGGTTCGCATCCGCTCAAAGCGATGGACACTCTGAGGCTGGTCCGGGCCCGAAAGGCTAGGCAGGTCCAGCGGATGATTCAACCTGGCCTGCAATCCATCTGCGCCAAGGGTGACGGAACGCATTCAGGCATCTCGGCTGGCGACGGGTAGCTCGCAACGCCATTTTCTGACGCTCAGGCCTGGATGCTGTCCAGACCAGTTGCTGACATACATGACGGAACGGAACATACATTGCGTCAACGAGTCTTGGATCTCGAGCTCCAGGCGCTCCTCACGGCACTTTTCGGGTGCCGACAAAAGGCATACCGTCAGTACAAGCGTTACCGGCTCCATGATAATCCCCTCCCGCGGTGAAATTAAGCACACGCGGATAGCGGCAATGACCGTATTGATGGGCCCTATGAACCCATTCACGCCATGTGCGCCTTCCTTTTGGTGCACGAGCCGCTTCTGCAAGTTTCGGGTTCCAAGCTCTAATTTATGACCGTCACTGGGAACCCCGCAGTTCCAAAGGGAACAGTTTAGCGATAGCGCGTTCTGCCGATCCATTCTGACCGGCAGATCCTTGCGCTGCCGGTCTCCTTGGAAACTTCTTTCCTGGCTCAGATCTGCTTTCCTTGCTCAGATGTGCCAGTCGGCGTCGAGCGAATAGGCCTTGACATAGTCGACCTTCATTTCGGCGCCGTCCATGAGCCCGTCGTCCGGTGGGCCAGCCATCCCGCCAACCGCAAGATTGACAACCATGTACATTGGATCGTGCATGTCCGAGGGGGTGTCGGCGCGTGCGATCGCGGTATCGTCGAAGTACCAGACGATCTCCTCTTCCGTCCAAAGCACACCATATTTGTGAAAACCACTTGTATCGGTAACCCTGGCTGCGCTTGCGATGCTGGTCTGCGAACCGGTCTCATTGGAATGCACGGTGGCGATGACCGTATTTGGATCCTGGCCGTACATTTCGACCACATCCAGTTCCGGCGGCCAGGTGCCGTCGGCCGGCAGCAGCCAGAATGCCGGCCACGCCCCCTGATCATCGGGCATGTCGGCGCGCATCTCGAAGTAGCCGTAAGTCTGAGCAAATGACGAGTAGGTCGTCAGCATGCCGGAGGTATAATCATACCAGTTGGTTTCGGCTTGGATCGCCTGCGAGGCCGGCTTGGCGGTGATCGTCAGAACGCCGTCCGTCACGGAAAATGGATTGGCCGAGGCGGTCGGCTGATAGGCCGGATTGACGTACCATTGCAGCTCGTCGTTACCGGTGAGGGTCGCGCCCTTTTCGGGTGCCCACCAGTACTTCGGGTCCCAGGCACCGCTGGTGCCGTCGTTGAGCTGAAGCGTGTTGAAGTCGTCGGAGAAGGTCTGCGTCAGAACGGATCGGTCCAGCGCCAGGCTGAACTGGCTCGCTTGCAGCTGATCGGCGGTGGTATTTGCGAAGACGAGACTCTCGCCATCGGCAAGGCTCAGTCTGAGATCCCCGCCTTCCTGGGCAACGTTGCCAAGAATGTGGTCGAATGACGTGAAACCATAACCTTCGAGCCTCACCATATCGTCGGCGCCGAAGTCGCTGATCAGGTCGCTACCGTTGCCCCTTTTGAAAGCGAAAGTGTCTGCACCACCCGCCCCGATGAGGATGTCGTTGCCGGTGCCACCATCGATCGTCTGGCTGCCGGAGCCACCGCTGATGATGTTGTCGGCACTATTGCCGAAGCCAAAACCTCCGGCGCCTGTGACCGTCAGGTTTTCGAAATTCTCCGGCAGGGAATAGCTCATCCAGGTCTTGATGGTATCGAGGCCGGCGCCGGGCGCCTCAGAGGCTCGGTTGGCCCCTGAATAAAGATAGTAGATATCGTCGCCTGTGCCCCCGACCATAGTGACATCGGTGGAACTGTCAGCCCACATCGAATCGTTGCCGGCCGTTCCGTAGAGCACCGGTCCCGACGCGCTGGCGGAAAACCATGCCGTAGAACTACCGCTATAGGACAGCGGCTCGCCTGGGGCATTCGTGACAGTTCTGCTCATCGAGAAGTCTCCTGTTAGTGGCTTGACCCCCGCCCGCAGGGCCACCCCTAGCATCCCGTACTGTGACTTGTCGCACACACCTCCCGCCTTAACCGAACAAGATGGAGGTGAGGTGAGCATTGCAACAGCCCACATTCTCAACTGGTGCGCGGTGCAGTGGCCGACGGGTACGACTGCGCTGCAGGCACCATGGCTCGCTAGTACGGGGGTCCATCAACTATCTGTAAAGCGGGTGTTTGGTGGTTGTGTTGACTCTGTGGCGCACCCAGCAGAAAACAAGTGGTGACTAAGGAGGGCATTGCTGATGGCTGAGGAGAATAACACCGGGTCAATTGCTGCGGCCGTAGCGGCGGAAGACGAGAAGACATCGGCGGCTAAGAAGAAGAGGTCGCCACGGCGCCGGAAGGCGGCTGCCGAATCGGGGCGAGCTGTATCAGAGGCGCCGGCCGCTAAACCGAGGAGGTATAGCAAACAAGAGAGAAAGGAGAAGCTCAAGCTGATAGAGACGCAAGTCGCCGAAGGCAATGGTACACTCAAAAACGCTATCAAGAGTGCCGGCATTTCGGAGCAAACCTACTATCTGTGGAAACGGACCGTTAAGCCGGTTGAACACAGGGCCGAGAAGCCTCTTCCCGCCGGCGAAGAGCTGGCGGATCTCGTTCGGCTCGAAGAAGAAAACCAGAGGCTCCGCAAGCTTCTGGCGGAAAAGTTGCGAGCGGAAAATGCCGAACTGCGCAAGAGGCTTGGGCTAGATTAATCACGACCGGAACGCGCGGCTCGCCATAAACCTGAATTCGCTCCCGGTTTCGCATCAATGCCGGCAAAATTTTGCGCTGCCGTTTCCCGCCGTCACTTCGCGAAAGGTAAGCGAGTTGGCGCGTGAGGCATAGAGCCGCCTCGCAGGTGGAGGAGTTGAAGCGCGCGGAAAGGAATGTATCGGTGCGCTGTGAGGAATGCCGCTGCGCCGAACGGCGTGGATCTCCCTCGATGAGCTCGCTGCCCTTGACGCAGACAACGAGCGGCTCAGGAGGCTGCTGGCGGAACAGCTTCATGCACAGAACTTGCTCCTCAAGAAGATGCTTGCGCGGTTTGATGCGGGATAGCGGGATTGCATGCGCCGCCCGATTTCGATCCTTCCCGGCAAGGTAGGCGTAATCCGACTATCGCCCGATGCACGCTACCGCTCGGGCCCGGGCGAGCGTATTATCGGAGTTCGGTTTCACGAGGATGGACGATTTGGATTTGCAGGTTTTCCGAGATTCGCTTGCCAAGCCACAGCCGCCCGCCGGTCTAAGCCATGCGCTGCAAGCGCTGTGGTGGGATGGAAAGGGCGATTGGGACAAGGCGCACGAACGCGCGCAGGAGCACGAGGATAGCGCGGGCATGCGTGTGCATGCCTATCTCCATCGCAAGGAAGGTGATCAATCGAACGCCGAATATTGGTATCGCCGATGCGGTACCGCACCGTCGACCTTGACGGTCGATAAAGAATGGGAAGAGCTCGCACGGGCACTTTTGGAGCAAGTTTGAGTTCTGCTCCTCGCGAAGTGGTTCTGCATGTTTGACGCGAGAGCGCATCAATGCGCGAACCGCCGAATCGACGGCAGTATTTTTGATCCGCGGGCACTAGGAAGGCGCCATTGCCTATGGCCAAGGAACCCATCAGACGTCGGCTTGCAGCCATTCTGGCCGCTGACGCGGTCGGTTACAGCCGGCTCATGGAGCGGGACGAAAAAAGCACGCACACATTGCTTATGGCTCGGTGGAAAGAGGTGCTGGAGCCGCTCGTCGGCATTCACCAGGGCCGTGTCTTCAAGAGGACTGGCGACGGCGTGCTCGTCGAATTCGGCAGTGCGGTCAACGCCGTCGAATGCGCTGCAGCACTTCAACAGGCGATGGCGGCTGCCAACAGAGACCTGCCGGAAGACCGGGCCATCGTACTGCGCGTCGGTGTCAACCTCGGCGACATCATGGTTGAGGACAGCGATCTTTTCGGCGACGGCGTCAATGTAGCTGCCCGTATCGAAGCGCTTGCCGATCCCGGCGGCGTGGCGATTTCTGATGGAATTCATGAATATGTGCATGGTCGCACCGACATCGACTTCGTCGACAGCGGTTATCATGAAGTCAAGAACATCGAGCGGCCGGTGCACATCTGGACATGGTCGCCTAACGATCGCACGAGCGAGCCCCATGAAATTGCTGCCGAACCGCCCCCGCAGCTTCCGGCGAAGCCGTCCATTGCCGTCCTTCCATTCGACAATATGTCCGGCGACCCGGAACAAGGTTATTTCGCCGATGGCATCACCGAAGACATCATCACCGATCTCTCGAAGGTTTCCGGCCTTTTCGTAATCGCCCGGAATTCCTCTTTCGCCTACAAAGGCAAGACGCCGGACATCCGCAAGGTGAGCCGGGAACTCGGTGTACGCTACGTCTTGGAAGGCAGCGTACGCAGGGCAGCCGATCGCATCCGCATCAACGCCCAGATGATCGACGGGACGACCGGCGGCCATTTGTGGGCCGAGCGCTACGATCGCGGGCTTGAAGATATCTTCGCCGTACAGGACGAGGTGACGCGCACCATCGTCAACGCGCTACGCGTGAAACTGACAGCCGGCGAAGAGGAGCGGCGCGAGAGCCGCGGCAAGGTCGACCCGCAGGCCTACGACCTGCTCGTCCGCTCCCGTCAGGCGATCCCGCAGTTCAGCGCCCTGTCGTCCATGGAGGCCCGCCGCATGCTGCACCGCGTCCTCGAGATCGATCCAGGGATGGCGGCTGCCCATGCTTCGCTTTCGATCATTGCCTTGACCGACTTCATCAATCAGTGGAACGGCGCGACGCCCGACAATCTCACACAGGCGCGCGAACTGGCCCAAAAGGCCATCGATACCGACGATACCGAGCCGCAAGGTCATTACACACTCGCGCTTGCCCTTTCCTGGATGCGGCGTCTCGACGAGGCGGAGCACGCTGCAGAGCGAGCGATCGAACTCGATCCCAATTCCGCCAACGCCTATACGGCACTCGGCACCATACGGGATTTCCAGGGCCGGCACGAAGAGGCCCTGACGCTGTACACACGAGCCCACCGGTTGGATCCGCAATTCGACCTGTCACTGCATTTCCAAGGGAGGGCCTTGTTGAATCTCGGGCGTTTTGACGAGGCCGAGGTCGCCTTCAAACGTCGGCTGATGCTCGCGCCCAGATCGGACATGACGCGCTTCTATCTTGCCTGCCTCTATGGTCGTACCGGGCGGCACGAAGAAGCGCGGGGCTATTGGCGGGAAGTATTGGGGGTCAATCCGAGCTTTTCCGTCGATCACCTGAGGCGATCTTTACCCTACCAAGATCCCCATCTGATGGACCGGATGGTGGAGGGACTCCGCGAGGCGGGAGTTTCCATCTAGAGCACTTCCGGGAAAGTGTGTAACGGTTTTACTGCTAACATTTGGGAACAGGGGGTTTGCAGATCTAGTTCAAAGGGCGCCGCCGTGGATTTCATGCTGATGGTTCGACCGCTTGAAATCTGGTTCAGGACATTCGTCCTCAGCGAATGGACATTCTACCAGCTTGGGATTATCGCCGCCGGTTACGTTTTCGCCTCCTTCGTCGCATCCAGATCCGAGCCGGCGATGGAAACGAGGGCTCGGCGCATCAAGGGCAATCCGGACCTGCTGCGCGTTATCATCGCCTTCATGCGCCGCCTGAAATGGCTTTTTCTGACCCTGTGGCTGTGGCTTGCGAACGTCATTCTCAAACAGGGTACCTGGCCGTCGCAGCGATGGCTGGTCTCTACGGCGCTATCCCTCGCGGCCGCCTGGTTCATAATTTCCGTCCTGACCAAGATCATCCGCAACCCGACCTTGTCGCGCCTGGTGGCGATCGTAAGCTGGGGATACCTCGCCGTATATGCCACCGGCCTTGACGGCCCTGTCCTGGCGGCGCTCGATGCTGCCGCCGTCAATCTGGGCGTGATGCGTCTTTCACTGCTGATCATTCTGAAGGCGGTTGTTCTGACAGTCGCCCTTATCTGGGTCGCAGTGCTCGTCGGCAATGTGCTTGCCCATTGGGTTCAGCGTTCCGGCGACCTTTCGCCATCGTTTAAAGTGCTGATCAGCAAGGTCATCAAGATCGTTCTGATCATGATCGCCGGTGCAGTCGCCTTGTCCGCGACGGGTATCGATCTCACGGCGTTAACGGTGTTTTCGGGTGCTGTCGGTGTCGGCGTCGGCTTCGGACTGCAGAAGGTCGTGTCCAATTTCATTTCCGGGATCATCATCCTGCTCGACAAGTCGATCAAGCCCGGCGACACCATCACGCTTGGAGACACGTTCGGGTCCATCCGCGACCTCCGTGCGCGTTTCGTGTCGGTGATTACCCGCGACGGGAAGGAATACCTCATCCCCAATGAGGACTTCATCTCGCAGCAGGTGGTGAACTGGTCGTTTTCCAGCGACTACGTCCGGATCGATGTCGATTTCGGCACGTCCTACGACAGCGATCCGCATGAGGTGGTACGGATCGCCATCGGCACGGCATCGAGCGTTCCCCGCGTCGTCAATGCCTACAAGGCGCCGGTCTGCTGGATGACCGCCTTTGGTGCCTCCTCGCTGGATTTCCGCCTCCGCTTCTGGATCTCGGATCCGGCCAACGGCCTGACGAATGTGCGCGGCCAAGTTCTGATGGCACTATGGGATGCCTTCAAAGAGGCGGGGATATCCATCCCCTTTCCCCATCGGGAAATCATCGTCAAGACGCCGGTGGAGATTCAGCGGCCACCGCGAGCATAGATTAGGCCTGATCGGCGGACAGGCGCTCCAGGATGCCGTCACTGCTGATTGTCCGGGGAAGGGGCGGAAAAGCCGTTGCGCGCGGCAATTTGCGAGGCCGTGGCGTTGAAGTGGTCGGCGTCGTCTCCGACGAGCAAGACCGGGTCGCAGCGCCTTCCGCATGTAAAGGTTGCCCGGCGCACGCCCTGGTGAACCGTCACCAGACGACCGCTTCCCGCGACGACATCCAGAATGAGGTTGGCCACTTCGGCACCGTCGCCGTCGATCACGATCAGGTTCGTGGAGCCGGGTGTCTTGCCGGTGAGGATCACGGTTCTGTCGTCGCTGAGGCTTGCCTGCGCTATTCCTGTATTGCCGATGATGACTGTGCTTGCAGGCCGAGGAAGCGCAACGGTCTTGGCAAAGTCAACGACAAGCCGCTCCACCCCTTCGGCTCCCATGCTTCGCTGCTGAACGGGAACGATCGCCGTTTTTGACTCGTCCGCTGCGGCGGGCCTGACCAGAGCTGACATTGCCAGCACCAAGACGGCCCCTGTTGAGCGCCTGTACATGGGAAAACTCCTGCTTTGATGACAGTGGGAGTCAACGGCTGGACGTCCCCTTGCGTTCCAGCCGGCTACAAAGAAGTGGCCGCTCGTTCACTCGATGAGCGATACCGTTCGACCGACCAGGATCTCCTTCGTCGGCGAGGCGCAGGTCTCCATCGTCGAATTTCCCGTGAAGGTTACCTGATCGGCAATGATCTGCGTACATCCTCCCGAAACGCTCGAGTTTCCGGTGAAGTCGATTTGGCCCGTCGGCGCGTAGAGGTTTCCAACCAGCGTCGACTCGGAATTGCCTGTTATCTGATGGACTACGCCGACACTTTTGCGGCTTGAGAAAAACAGCAGGCCGGCAAAAGGTCCGGTGGTCGGAGCGGACAGATCGATGTCACCGTTGCCGAGCAGATTGGCGGCCGCCGAATTGACGAAGAAAAAGGTGACGCCGTCGCCGGTGAGTATTGCCCCGGCCGTTATCGTCAGTTCGCCGCCGTCTATGATATAGAGGCCAGGCTTCAGCGTGATCGTTCCCTTGATGTCGACTCCCCCGCAGAAACGGATTGCCTCGACCCCGCTTGCAAGCCGGTCGAAGACATAGGTGGAGTTCGAGACATAGGTCAGATCTCGGCAGGGAAGCTGCTGAATGTGCAGTTTGTCCGGCTCGACGACGGATGCAAAGGGATCCGGCGTCGGTGGAACCTGCTGGACGGGTTTGCTGCAGCCGGTGAGCGTGAGGCCTGTCGTGGTTACGGCTTCGCCGACCGTATACACGCAATCGGTCGACATGAGCGCGCTGCCGTTCTTCATCAGAAAGGCGTCGGCCGCAGTTGAATTAGAGACCACGCTGCAGCCGGACAATCGAACATCCGTCGAGCCGGTTACGGTTACCGCGCCCGATGCGGAGTTCGACAGGGCAAGCACGCAGGCTTTCGAGCCGCCCGTAACCTGAGCGACTGCACGTGCCTTCATCGTAATGGTTCCCGCACCGAACACGGAAGAAAACAAGCGGGGATGCGTCTCGGTCAACTCGACCGTCACGTTGTTCGATCCACCGGCAGAGCCCGCGGCCGTGGACACGGTGAGGCCGCCCGGCGAAAAACCCGAGCCGCCTGCGACCCTTCGCGCGGCGGCCTCGAGTGCGGATTGTTGATCACCTGCGCGATGGCGCACGGCTGCGGCATAGGCCGATACGTCCGCAGCGTGCTGCAGCTTGCGCTTTTCCAGATACCAATAGCCCGTTTCGGCCCCCAATCCCATCGCCCCGACGAGGACCGGAAAAGCCACCGCAGCGATGACCGCAACGGCGCCGCCCTCCGCCTTCAGAAATCGCCGCGCGACCCCTGGCCGTCGAGGCGAACGGCTCGCTTCATCGATCGCGTCAATTTTCTTGCTCATCCACGTTTCCCGAAGCCGAAGCCTTTGCGTGCCGCTACTCGAAACCGCATATCCTTGAAGAAATGCATCAGGGCTTTCCGGTGGGACGATATATCCCGCCCGCCGCCTGCCGGCGATTCGGCCAGTCGGCCTAGTCCGGATCGCAGCCCTTGCCTGGCGTTCCTAGTCCATCAGGTCGAATGGATATTCCTTGGCTTAATAGGCACATTCCGGACATTCCAACCGGCCCGTCGGCCCTTGTGCATGAGGCATCGAAGATGATCTCGACATCCGCAGCCTGGCTCGCTTTTTTTGTCTTTGCCGGAGCGATGACTTACGCCGGCATCAGGGATGTGGTGACGATGACCATATCCAACCGCCTGGTGGTCTCCCTGGTGATCGCCTTCGCCCTTCTTGCGCCCGCTGCAGGCCTGGACCTCGCGACGGTTACGTCAAGCGTTCTCGTTGCCTCCGCCGTGCTCGCTTGCACTTTCGTCCTCTTTGCTGCCGGCTGGATCGGCGGCGGTGACGCGAAACTCCTGCCTGTCGCCGTGCTCTGGCTCGGCGCCGACCTTGCGCTCCCCTTCATCCTCTACACGTCGGTGATCGGCGCGGCCCTGACGGTTGGGCTTCTTCAGCTTCGACGGGTGCCTCTGCCGCTCGTCCTGAAGAAAAATGCCTGGGCGAAGCGTCTTCTCGACCGCGAGACGGGCATTCCCTATGGCGCGGCAATGGCGCCGGCTGCCCTTTTGCTGCTGCCGGAAAGCCACTGGTGCTCCGCCCTTCTTTGATCGATCGCGCCACGGTCCGCTTGCGCAAGACGAGGTTTAATCCATGATCCGTATCGTCATTCTCCTGCTCGCACTGGCATCCGGTGGAGCCGCCTCCTGGCTGGCGCTCGGCGTCGGCGAAGAGCCCGCGGTCAAGGTTGCTGAGGTTCGGGAAGCGCCTTCGCAGGAGGTGCTCGTGGCCGCCGCAGAGTTCAAGCGCGGTGCGGCGATCGACGAGAGTCACCTGCGCTGGCAGCCGTGGGAGGGCGAAATCCCTCCTGTCTTCATAAGCCGCAGCTCCCGCCCGGACGCGACGACAGCGCTAAAAGGTTCTCTGGCCCTGAGCGACTTCGTTGCCGGTGAGCCCATTCGCGAAGACAAGCTGGCGCAGCGTGGCACGGGTTACCTGTCGAGTCTGCTGCCTTCGGGAAAGCGGGCGATCGCGGTTCGCGTCACGGCCGAAAGCACGGCCGGCGGATTTATCCTGCCGAACGATCACGTCGACGTGGTTCACACCGCCGCCCGCCCGGACGCCTCCGGCGACGCCGGCAAGGTCGTCAGCCGCGCGATCCTGTCCAAT
The DNA here is from genome assembly GCF_052044265.1 of Sinorhizobium sp. 22678. Classification (NCBI taxonomy): domain Bacteria; kingdom Pseudomonadati; phylum Pseudomonadota; class Alphaproteobacteria; order Hyphomicrobiales; family Rhizobiaceae; genus Sinorhizobium; species Sinorhizobium sp. 22678. The sequence goes on from NZ_JBQEMS010000028.1 coordinate 23,100, forward strand.
ATTCGCGTCCTTGCAGTCGATCAGACCGTCTCGCAGGCAGCCGATGGAACCTCGGTCATCGGCAAGACCGCGACGCTGGAAGTGGATCCGGAACAGATCGCAGCCGTCGCGGCCGCCGAGGCTTCCGGCACCGTCTCGCTCGCACTTCGTGCGATCACCGACAACCACGAGGCCTCTGTCGTCGAGTCCGAGGGAACCAGACGCGGCGTGGTGCGCTTCTTCAACGGCGGACGCATGTCGATGGTGGAGGTTCCCTCCCGTTCCGACGGCAGCTGATCCATTTACGGAACCCTTGACGATGAAACAGCCTGACGAAATCAAAGAATCGCCGCTGCCAGCCACGGCTCCCCCGCTGCTGCCCATTCCGAAGGTGGACATCGCAATCTTCTGCCAGTCGGAATCGGTAAGAGATGCCGTCGCAACGGCGGCGATCGATCGGCGAATGGCGCGTGCCAGCGTGACCGTGAAGGCCGGCGGGATCAAAGAGGCGGCGGCGCTCTATGGCGGCGTCACATCGCCGAATCTGGTCGTGGTGGAGAGCGAGGAAAGCGAAGCCTGCCTGATGCAGGCCCTGGAAACGCTGGCAATGGAGTGCGTCACCGGCACCAAGGTCATCGTCATCGGCCGCTCCAACGATGTGGGACTCTACAAGAAGCTTCTGGACGCGGGCGTCAGCGACTACCTCGTCATGCCGCTCGAGCCGATGGATTTCGTTGCGGCGGTACACCGCTGCTTTCGCGATTCCACCGAGGAGAAGCTGGGCCGCATCGTTGCATTCGTCGGCGTGAAGGGCGGAACCGGCTCCTCGACACTCGCACACAATGTAGCCTACGCAATGTCCAAGCGGGTGGATGCCGATGTTCTTCTGGCAGATTTCGATCTTCAGTCCGGGACGCTCGGCCTGAACTTCGATATCGAAGCAAAGCAGGGCATGGTGGATGTGCTCCAGAGCCCCGATCGGCTGGACGACGTGCTGCTGCGGCGGCTGGCGGTGAGCTATACGGATCGCCTTCACCTGCTTCCGGCGACCACGGATCTCGACAAGTTCATCCATCTGCGGGAGGAGGATGTCGACCATCTCCTCGACGTCGCTCGCTCGAGCTCCTGGCATGTCGTCGTCGACCTGCCGCATATCCTCACGCAGTGGACGAGGAAGGTTCTGCTCGAGGCCGACGAAATCGTCGTGACCGCGACGCCCGATCTTGCCTGCATGCGCAATGCCAAGAACCTGATCGATTTTCTGAAGAAGGCGCGACCCAACGATCCGCCGCCCCGTCTGGTGCTCAACAAGGTCGGCACCCCGAAGCTGCAGGAAATCAAACAGAAAGATTTTCTGGCGGCCGTAGGCCTTGACGAAAGCGTCTCGCTGTCATTCGACCCGTCTCTCTTCGGCGCTGCGGCCAATAATGGCCGGCTGATCATCGAGTCGGCGCCCGATTCCAAGGCCGGGAAGGCCATCGTTGCGCTTGCCTGGCGGGTCGGCGGGACGCGTGAGCGACGAATCCGCAAAAAAGGGCTAAAGGCGTTGCTGCAGAAAGTGTTCAAGCGCGGCAAACCGAAGGCATCATCCTTGCTGAGCAAGAAGGCCGGCGAATTGAAGACCTCCGAGGCCGGTGCTTCGGCAGTCGAATTCGCGCTGATTGCGCCGGTCCTCGCTCTCGGTCTCGTAGCGACGGCCGATCTCGGTCTTGCGATCAACGAGCGGATGACGATCGACCATGTCCTGCGCGCCGGTGCGCAGGCCGCCATGGCCGATCCCGGCGCGGAACAGGTGGAGAAGGTGCTCGTTTCGACCCTGGCGCAAAGCCCGGCTCTGGCGAGCGCCGCGGTGCCGGCGGTGAAGCGCTACTGCGCCTGCCCAGAAAATGCCGATGTCGCCCCTGAGGCCGCGCCGCAATGCGGAACGGTGACCTGCGCGAACGCGAAACCGCAATTCGTGTATTATCGGCTCGCGGCTGCAAAGTCCTATCGGCCGATGTCCCTGCCGGCGGTACTTCCCGTATTCGAGCTCGGGTCCTCCATGCAGGTGCAAGTCCAATGAGGGCTCCGCCCGCCATCCTTCGCCGCCTGTTGCGCAGTCAGTCAGGCGCTACGGCGGTGGAATTCGCGCTCGTCTGCCTGCCTTTGCTGCTGCTCGTCTTCGGCATCTTAGAGTTCGGCCGCGCCTTTTACATGCGCAACGAGCTGTCGCATGCAGTCGATATTGCAGCCCGGCGGGTGCTGATCGGGCAGATCGCACGCGACGCGACTGACAGCGAAGCGAGGACCAAGCTGGACAGTGCCGTGCGTGAGAGTTTCCACAGCGGCGACCCGGCGCTGCTCACTATCGCCGTCAACAAGGAGACGGTGGATGGTATAGCCTTCCGCGTGCTGTCGATCCGCTATCCGTTTACCTTCGTTATCCCCGGTCTCGCCCAAAGCCCTGTCAGCCTCAGCCTGTCGCGGCGCATCCCGATCGGGTGATCGCTTTTTCCGGCCGCGGTTCGGTCTATCGGAGCCTCGAACTGTAGCAATCTTCCGTTTTCGGACGAGCGGACTAGACCAACCGGACGAGCCACCTGTACGGCCGGATCGGCCATCAGGCTGAATGGATCGGGAGGGTTAACAAAGTCTATATAGGAGCCACACAGCAAGCGGGACACGAGGCAGAACCCGGCCCGGCCTGTGACGCCGAACCTGGTTTCGGCACTTTCTCCAACCCATGAAGGACCGAACCATGAAAAATCTTCTTGCCCGTTTTGCCCGCAACGAATCCGGCGCCACCGCAATCGAATACGGCCTGATCGCCGGCCTGATCGCCGTCGTCATTATCGGCACGGTGCAGACCATCGGCACCGACCTGGTGACCAAGTTCGGCGCCATCGCTACGGCGCTTTAACGGTCCAGGCATCACACGCCGGTCGTCAAGCGAGCGGGAGGCATAGCCTTCCGCTTTCGCATTCAAAGATCTCACACATGTCAATCTCGGGAGCGGAGCGACAACGATGTTCGGCAGGAAATCCATCTCGGAAGAGCGGATAGCAGAAGCAGCGGTCCAACCCGTGGTCGACACCGTCCCGCAGGCTGCCGCGCCTGCCCCCGTCCCGATTCTGAAGCCGGCTCAGGTTACGGCAGCCGCGAAACCCGAAAAAGCCGAGCAGTATTACGCACTGAAAAAGGAAATCTTCAGCGCCCTCATCGCGACAATCGACGTCGCAGCACTCTCCGGCATGGATGGGGAGCAGGCGCGCAAGGAAATCGGAGCGATCGTCAACGACATCGTCGCGGCCAAGAAGGCCGGCATTTCGATGGCGGAGCAGAACAACCTTCTCAGCGACATCTGCAACGACATCCTGGGTTACGGGCCGCTCGAGCCCCTGCTCGCACGCGACGACATCGCCGACATCATGGTCAATGGCGCAAACCAGGTTTTCATCGAGGTGAATGGCCGCGTGCAGGAGACGGGGATCCGTTTTCGCGACAACGAGCAGCTACTCAATATCTGCCAGCGCATCGTCAGCCAGGTTGGCCGGCGCGTCGACGAATCGAGCCCGATCTGCGACGCGCGTCTAGGCGACGGTTCGCGTGTCAACGTGATCGCACCTCCCCTGGCAATCGACGGCCCCACGCTGACGATCCGCAAGTTCAAGAAGGAAAAGCTGACCCTTGACCAGCTGGTCCGGTTCGGCTCGATCTCGCCGGAGGGCGCCGAGGTTCTCAAGATCATCGGACGCGTGCGCTGCAACGTCCTCATTTCCGGCGGTACCGGCTCCGGCAAGACAACGCTTCTGAACTGCCTGACCGGTTATATAGAGCACGGCGAGCGCGTCATCACCTGCGAGGATGCGGCAGAGCTTCAACTGCAGCAACCGCATGTCGTGCGCCTCGAAACGCGGCCGCCGAACATCGAGGGGCAGGGCGAGATCACCATGCGCAACCTCGTGAAGAATTGCCTGCGCATGAGGCCCGAGCGGATCATTGTCGGCGAGGTGCGCGGGCCCGAGGCCTTCGACCTGCTGCAGGCGATGAACACCGGCCACGACGGTTCGATGGGAACGCTCCACGCCAACTCCCCGCGCGAGGCGATGGCGCGCGTCGAGGCGATGATCACCATGGGCGGGAGCTCCCTGCCGGCCAAGACGATCCGGGAGATGCTCGTCTCGTCGGTCGACGTGATCGTACAGGCGGCGCGCCTTCGCGATGGTTCGCGCCGGATCACTCACATCACCGAAGTGCTCGGCATGGAAGGCGACGTGATCACGACGCAGGACCTCTTCGTCTACGACATCCTCGGCGAAGACGAGAAGGGAAACATCATCGGCAGGCACCGTTCGACCGGCATAGGGCGGCCGGCATTCTGGGATCGCGCTCGCTACTACGGCGAAGAGACCCGGCTCGCCGCGGCCCTCGACGCGGCGGAAATGAAGGCCGCCGCTTGAATTAAACGCTGACAAAGGGCCAAAACAGATGGCAACCTCTTTGCTGTTTCCCGCCTTCGTCTTCCTCCTGGCATCCACCAGCATCGGCGGTGTGATGATGGCGGCGTTCTATCCGCGTGTCTCCAAGGCAAGCGCCTATCGCCAGAGGTTCGAGCGCATTTCGGCGCGGGCGGAAGACAAGCGAAGCGAACCAGCCGAGACGGATGGCCGCGACCGCCGCCGGTCGGTGGAAAAGACGCTGCGCGAGATAGAGGAGAAGCGCCAGGCGAATGCGCGCAAAGGCAAAGTGACGCTCTCGGCCAGACTCCGTCAGTCCGGCCTTCATTGGTCCCGCAAGGCCTATTTTCTCGTCTGTGCCGGCGCCGCGCTGGTCACCTGGGTCGCGATGCTGATGGTTGTGGGCCTCGGCGCGCTTGTGTCGGTCGGTTTCGCGATCGCCGGCGGTCTGCTCCTTCCGCACCTCTATGTGAACATCAAGCGCAATGCGCGCTTTGCCCGGTTCGCCGCCGAGTTTCCGAACGCCGTCGACGTCATCGTCAGAGGACTGAAGGCAGGTCTGCCGATGCCGGATTGCCTGAGGGTGATTGCCACGGAAGCGCAGGAGCCGGTCAAGGGCGAGTTCCTCGCGATCGTTCAGGACCAGACGTTGGGCATACCGGTGGACGAGGCCGTGAAGCGCATGAGCGAACGCATGCCGCTTGCCGAAGCCAACTTTTTTGCCATCGTCGTCGCCATCCAGAGCCGCACGGGCGGCAGCCTCTCGGAAGCGCTCGGAAATCTTTCCAAGGTGCTGCGGGAGCGCAAGAAGATGAAGGGCAAGATCAAGGCGATGAGTGCGGAGGCGAAGTCCTCGGCCGGCATCATCGGTGCTCTGCCGTTCCTCGTCGCCGGCGCCGTATATTTCACGAGCCCTGACTACATGACGCTCCTGTTCACGACGACGGTCGGCAAGGTCGTCCTCGTTGGCTGCGGCCTGTGGATGGGCATCGGCATCCTCGTCATGCGCAAGATGATCAACTTCGACTTCTGAGAACTTGAGATGAACCTTGGCGTCCATATCCCAGACCCGGAACAGTTGGCGGCCATGATGGCCGGCTTCTCCGCCTTTTCAGCGGTCGTCGTCGTTTCCTGGCCTTACGTCTTCCGGGACACGCTGTCGGAGCGTATGCGGAAGGTGGAGGGCGAACGCGAACGTATCCGCCAGCGCGAACGCGCCCGGCTGGAAGAGAAGAGCAAGGTATCCTTGCGTGTGGAGCCGAAGCGGCTCTTTCAGGCGATCGTCGACCGCTTCCGCCTTGCCAAGCAGGCGGAGGACGGCGAGATCGTCCGCAAGTTGAGCATGGCAGGCTATCGCGGCCATGCCGCGGTGACGGCCTTTCTTGCCTTCCGGCTGATCGCGCCGGTTGCCATCTTCACGGCCTGCCTGCTTTACATCCTGTTGGTCGTCCGTCCGGAAGCGCCGCTGCTTCTGGTGGTGGCGATGGCCGCCGCCATGGGCGCGTTCGGATATTTCGCTCCCGCGATCTTCATCAGGAACAGGATCACCAAGCGGCAGCAGTCGATCCGGCGTTCTTGGCCGGAGGCGCTGGACCTGCTGTTGATCACCGTCGAAGCCGGCATGGGAATCGAAAGCGCCTTCCGCAAGGTTGGCGAGGAGGTCGGCACGCAATCGCCGGAAACTGCGGAGGAGATCCTGCTGACGACGGCGGAGCTTTCCTACCTGCAGGACCGGCGGCAGGCGTTCGAGAACCTTGGGCAGAGAACCGGAGTGGAGGGCGTGCGCGCCGTCGTCACCAGCCTCATCCAGGCGGAAAAATACGGCACGCCGCTTGGTCAGGCGTTACGCGTGATGGCACAGGAGAACCGGGACATGCGCATGAGCGAGGCCGAGAAAAGAGCGGCCGCTCTCCCGCCCAAGCTCACCGTGCCGATGATCCTGTTCTTCCTGCCCGTGCTCTTTGCGGTGATCATTACACCGGCGGTTATTCAGATAATGAACACCTAGAGGGGGGCGGTGTGGCGCCTGCGCGTCAAGTCCGACGCGTGGGCCCCACAACGTTCATGTCCTTGTTTACTCCTCCCGGTTAGCTCCGTCCCCGGGCGATGGCAGCGATGTTCTCGGCTATGCTTTCCAGCGGCAGCACCAGGTCCACGAGGCCGGCACCGATCGCCGACTTCGGCATGCCGAAGACCACCGAACTCTTCTCGTCCTGCGCGATCGCCTTGCCGCCCGCCATGCGCAGCGCCCGAAGGCCCTCCGTCCCGTCATCGCCCATTCCGGTGAGGATCACCGCGAGCGACTCCCCCTTGAAGGCGCGCGCGATCGAACCGAAGAGGTAGGATCCGGACGGCTTGAAGCCGTTGACCGGAGCATCGTCCGAGACGCGTAGGCGCGATCTGCCCGAGACCCCGAGCTGATAATTGTCCGGTGCGAGGTAGACGGTGCCGGGTTTGAGAAGCTCTCCATTCCTGGCGATCTTCACCTGGAGCGGCACGGTCGCGTCGAGAGAGGCGGCAACGCCGTCGATGAAGCCGGTCGACATGTGCTGGACGATGAGGATCGGCACCGGGAAATCGGCTGAGAGGTCTCTGAGTATCGAACGGATCGCCGCCGGCCCACCGGTCGAGGCCGCGATGGCCACGATTCCGATCGGTGTCCCTGCCGCTGGCGGTTGGTCTTTGGCCGCGCGATCTCCGCGGGCTTTCTGGCGCCATTGCCGGACGACCTTTACCTGCGACATGGCCTTGATCGTAGAGAGAAACTTTTCGATCGCCGGCTGTTCGAGCGGCATGCCGTGGGCGGCCGGCGCCGGGATGACCGCGAGAGCGCCCGCTTCGAGCGCCCGCGCCGAAATGGTCCCGAGCTGCGTGCCGTCCTTATGTGAGAGCAAAACGACCGGCGTCGGTGCCGCGATCATTATCTCCCTGACGGTTTCTGCGCTGTCATCCCCCGAAGGGCTAAGTTCCAGGGCGACAATGTCCGGCAGGAGTTCGCCGGTCATTCTAACGGCGTCTCTCCCGTTTCTTGCGATCAGGACGAGCTCCGCGGAGGCGTCCCTCTCGATCGCCCTCTTTACGAGATCTTCAACCTCGTGCGTGGATGTCGCGAGAAGAATGCGTACCATCCTCTTCCCTCAAACGACCTGCCGCATTGTTTCCAGGAAGTCGTGCGCATCGAACTGATCCTTCCTCAGGTAAGCGTTTGCGCCGGCGCGCAGTCCCTTCAACTTGTCTTCAAGGGACTCCCGCCCGGTGACGAGTACGACGGGCGTGCCGGTAAGACGGTCAGACTGGCGAATGGCCCGGGTCAGCTCGAAGCCATTCATGGACGGCATATCGACGTCGGCTACGACCACGTCGGCTCCATGGTCGCGAAGCTGCTTCAACGCTTCCGTGCCGTCGGTCGCCATCGTCACATCGTATCCTGCGCCCTCCAGTATGAGCTTCACCAACGTTCGAACATATTTCGAATCGTCGACGACAAGGACCTTCCGACGAGCGGCCGCAACGGGCCGGCGCCCGACGACGCTCTTGCGAGGCCGCACCTCGGCTGCAGCTTCGGCGAGGGCTGCGACGTTCAGGAGGAGGGCGATGCGCCCGTCGGGGAGCACCATTCCACCGCTGTAACGCCGGACATTTGCCAGGCGCGGACCGAGCGATCGTGTGAGCAGTTCCTGTTCCCCGGTGATTTCGTCGACGAGCACTGCCATGGGCCCGCCCGGCGAGTCGACAACCACTGCCGGGATGGTTTCGGTCGCGTCGCTCCGGTTCGGCTGGAGGCGGAGCCAAAGCGAAAGATCGACGAAGGGCATCGGACCGGCGGGGGTACGGACGAAATCCCTGTCCTCTACCAGCGTGAAGTCCCCCCGGGCGATCCGGATGACGCGCTGGACGGACGTGGTGTCGATCGTGAACACATGTCCTCCTGCAAGGACTTCCAGAACACGAACCGTTGCAAGGGTCAGAGGCAGGGTGAGGGTAAAGGCAGCACCGCCGGTCGGTACCTGCGAAACGTCGACCGCGCCGCGTAGCTTTTCCACATTGCTTTTCACGATGTCGAGACCTATGCCGCGCCCTGAGAGGCTGGTGACGGTCGCCGAGGTGGAGACGCCCGGCTCGAAGACACGCCGCAGGAGATCCGCTTCGGGTTGATTGCTTCGAGGGCTTTCGCCTGTCGCCGTACTCAGCAAAGCCAAATTCAGGCCGCGGCCGTCATCTTCGACACGAACCTCCATCCTGTTTCCGCGCATGGCGGCCGAAACCAGGATGCTGCCCGTTTCCGGCCGCCCTGCCGCCCGACGCTCCTCCGGCGTCTGGATTCCATGCGCAACCGCGTTGCGGACGAGGTGGCGCAGCGAATCCTGCAGCGCTGAAATGACGGAGCGATCGACTTCGATCTCTCCGCCCCTGATCTCCAGTTCTGCCCGTTTCCCCGATGCCGCCGCCACGTCCCGGACGATTCGGCCAAGGCCCTTGCATGCCTCCGCAAAAGGCTGTGTGCGCGCTAGCCTGATCTCTTCGTCGAGCGCGGTCACCGCACTTTGCATCAGGCGAACATCCTGGCGAAGGAATGCCGCGAGCTGACGCAGGCCGCTTTCGACACGCGCCACCTGTCCGGCGGGTTCAGAGCCCGGTGCGCGCATTTTCCTTGCTTCCTCGCGCAGCGAAGAGGCCTGCTCGGCATGACGCCGCATGACGCCATTGAAGGTGAGCATCTCACCGCTCCTGTAAAGGAGTGCATCGAGGCGCGCGGCGGAGACGCGCATGGAACCGTCGGTGTCGGTGGTGCGAATGGCGATCTCCGGCTCAGGCAAGGGCGGATGGTGGTGCGCTTCTTTCATGCCGTCATCGGAACCCGCGCTTGCGATGGACTTCAGCTTTTCGACCACGTCCTCGCCATGCACGGGAGAGGGGATCTCGCCGCCCTCAAGCAGATTGGCCGCGTCCCTGATCGCGTCCGCAGCCGACAGCAGCAGGTCCAGCCTCGATCTTTCGAGCACAAGCCGTTCATTCGCAGCGATCGAGAGAATTTCCTCCATCCAGTGACAAATCGTTTCCACGCCGCGCACCTGAAGCAGGCCGGCGGCACCCTTGAGGCTATGCGCCACCCTTAGAAGCTGTTCCTGCAGATGCCGTTTCCGATCCGCATCGCCGGACGCCTCAATTGCCAGCACGGCGTTCTCCATCTCCGACGCACGTTCCCGCACCTCCTGAGTGAACATGGTCAATAAGCCGGGGTCGAGTTCTTCAGGTGTTATCATGTTCGCTGCCGTGGTCGGTGAGCATTTCCTTCAGCCTTGAGCCGAGTTCGTTCAAGTCCTTCGCGGCCTCCTCGGCCTGCCGTATCGCCGAGAGGTTCTGGCTGCTGGTCTGTTCGATGTAATGCATCGCTTCGTGAATCTGCTTCATGCCGGCGCGCTGCTGACCCGCCGACGCGGCGATCTGAGCGACCGATCGCGCGGAATCGTCTACGATCGCCTCCAATTGCCGGATGGTCTCGCCCGCTTCGCTGACCGTCTCGAGCGCACGGCTGACGCTCTTGGATCCATCCTCGGCGCCGATGACCGCGGAGTTTGTCGATTTCTGGATTTCCATGAGAATGCGGCGGACCCTGGTGGTCGCAGCCTTCGACTGGTCGGCAAGCGTCCGGATCTCGCTGGCGACGACATTGAAGCCCCTGCCGTGTTCACCGGCGCGCGATGCCTCGATCGCAGCATTCAATGCCAGGAGGTTCGTCTGGTCCGCGATCTCGGCAACGACCGACACGATTTCGCCGATCTCGAGGCTGTTTTCCGCAAGCGAGAGAATATCTGCAGCGATCGTTTCCGTCCGCGCGCTGACGGCATTCATCACCTGCACCGTGTCGTCCAGCGCTCTGCGGCCCTCATTGCTGATCTTGACGGCGTTGTCGTAGGAGGCGGCAACCTGCTGCGCGCGCTGCGCCGCCTGTTCTGAAGTCTGCAATACCTCATCGACGCTCGTGACCGTCTGGGCAACGGCCGAGGACTGCTCGCGCATGCCTTCGACCTGTTGCGTGGTGCCGGCGAGAATCTCGGCAGCTGACGATGAGAGGTGTTGCGCCGTTTCCGAAATCGTGGCGAGCAACTTCTCGAGCCTCTCCCTGCTGCCCCGCTCGTTGTCGATCATACCGGCAAGCCTCTCTGTCATCGCATTGAAGGAGGCGCCGAGAACTGCGAGCTCGTCGCTGCCGTCGACCGACGCCTTCTGCGCCAGGTCACCGGCGCTGACCTTTTCCGCCAGCACCGCGAGCGCGCGCGTGCGGCGGGCCAGACGGCGCCCGACCCTCAGCACCTGAAGGAGCACCAGCAGGGCGAGAGCCGAAAAACCGAACTGCAGCAATTGGGAGCGCTGAAGCCGGGTGGCTCCGGCCTGTTCGATGCGGCTGATCAATCCGTCCAGACGCGCCGCAAACGCTCTGATCTCCGGATCCAGCTCGTCCAGCGCGCCGCGGCTGAGCGGTGCGCTGGCCATGGCGCTTTCCAGAGCGGGCCTGATTTCATCCCGCCACAGTTGGCGGGCTTGTTCGAGCTGCGTGAGGGCAGCAGGTTCGTTCGCTGCCGCCAGTCCGATCCCTTCTTCGCTATTCGCCAGACTTGCAAGAAGCCGCTCATTGCGATCCATCAAGCGGCGCAGTTCGTCGGCAACAGCGGCCCGAGCCGGACCCTCGGCTCGTTCCAGGTGACTGGCCGTGTAGATCATCTGGTAGGCCAGCCGTTCCTTGCCGAGCGAGGACGTCGCCGCAAGATCCGCCTGGACGCGTTCCAGAGCAATGAAACTGGACCCGACGAGCAGCGCCGATGCTGCTAAGAATAGGAGCATTGCCAACCCCAATGCGCCATAGAGGCTATTTGCTGGTCGGGGACTCATGAAACTCGGTCCTTTCCGTCTCGTCGCTGGCGGTGATCTGCCCATCATCAAGAAAGAAGCGGCGATCCTCCAAAAGCAGTCGGCCGTCGAGAATGACCGCCCCGGCTTTCGTCGTCGCCCAATGCCAAGCTATGCCCGCAGCCGGCTCCGCTGCGCGAATTTCCTCCAGCGGGAGCGTCGATATTTCTGGGGCGGCTTCGGAAAGGATCAGGAATTCGGGCCGTTCCCGCCCGCACACGATCGCCCAGTCATTGGCGATGCCGGCCAGTTGCGGGAGATCCAGCGGTCCGCGCAGATCGAATACGGGAAGCAGCTGACCGCGCAGGTCGTAAACGCCACAGGCATGCGGGGGCATTCCGGGGAGCGGGGTGACGCGTGCCCTCGAAACGATTTCGCAAACGAAGCGGATCTCCAGGGCAAACTGCCGATCCCCCAGCACGAAGATCACGAGATCGACGGCCTGTTCTTCGCTTTGCCCGGCGGATACGTCAACGGCCACGCGGGGTGATCGTTGCACGTATTGCGCTTCCGAATCCTGTTGTACCGCTTCCAGAAGCGCCTCCGTCTGTTCTATCGCGGCTGCCATACGGCTTCTGACGGCGGTCCAGTCGAGCGGACGGGCGGGGGGGCGGGAAGGTGTCTTCATCCGGCTTCGCTCCCGAGATGTTGGCGTATCGTGGCGATCTCTCGCCGTGCGCGCTGCGCCAGATGTCCGGCCGTCGCCTCGGGCATCAACGCAACGTGTTCGCGCGGCGAACGAGAGAGGCAGGACGAGAGCGCATTTTCGAGGGCGCGCAGGGCCGCCTGCGGATCGCTGTCCTTGAGGCAGACACCGAGGAAGAACTGTGCAGCCGCCAGTTTGCCGTCGAGATAGGCCACCCGCCGGAGTGCCGCCGTCGCCGCGTCGGTCTCGCCGCTGGCCATCCGGGAGACACCTTCGAGGAAGTGCAGTTCCGCGGATAGCGGATGCCTCTCGATCGCTCGCGCGGCAAGGCGCGCTGCCTCAAGGGGCTCACCCAGGTCGAAACGCGATCGGATTTGCCGCGCGATGGCCTTGGCCGTATCGTCGCCGGTCGTTTTTCGCGAGGCCGCGGCGCGAGCCCGGGCGGGCGGAACGCACGCGGCCGGGTTGCCGGTCTGGCGCCGAACGGGAGCGAGGCACGCGGTCGGGCTCTTACGTGCGTCCGGAGCCATGATGCGGCGGTAGACAATGCCCGCGGGCGTGATCGACGTCTCGAAGGGGGCGTATTTCCACAGGGGCGGGTCGGTCGGGGCCGTCAGCAGCCAGCCGCCATCGGAAAGGCAGGCCAGAAGCTGACGGGCGATGCGGCGCACCGCGCTCGCCTCGAGATAGACGAGCACGTTGCGGCAAAGGATCAAGTCGAAGTCAGCCAATCGCTTTTCCGGAGCCGGAAGCGCGTCGGTGCCGAGGTTCAGATGAGCGAAGTCAACCTGCCGGCGCAATCGCTCGTTCAGTCGAAAACGCCCCTCGCACGAAGTGAAGTAACGTTGCCTCAGCCTCGGGTCCGTATTCCTCAAGGCCCACTCGCCGTATTCGGCAGCCTTGGCCGCGGCGAGTACCCTCCTCGAAATGTCGGCTGCATCGATCCGGACATCGTTCAGGAGGCCCTCCTCTTCGCAGAGAACGGCAAGGGAATAGGGTTCCTCACCCGTCGCGCAGCCGAGGCTCCAGAACCGCAGAGGAGGCCCCCCGGACCGCCGTCGCAGCAGTTCCGGGAGAATTGTCTGCCGTATCAGTTCGAATTGCTCGGGTCCCCGGAAGAAATGCGTCTCGGCGACCGTAACCGCAGAGATCACGTCATCTGTCAAATACTCGTCCAATCCCAGCCGGTCGAGAAGCGAGCGGCCCTCGCCAATGCGGCGCCGCACCATCACCCGCTCTATCGCCGTGGCGACGGCTTCTTTCCGGGATGCCGAGAAGCTCAGGCCGATCTTGCCTGCAACCTGTTCAGCGAGCTCCAACGAGGGGCGGCGCCTGTTCACTGGACACCTCGTTGCCCGTGTGCCGGACAGGCGCGAAGCGGCGTCGGGATGAAACTCTCTGTCAAAACCGGCTGGCGCATTATCGTTCCACATACATTGACTGCTGTCGTCACTACGTCCTGGCGTGTATTTGCGCTATTCGTCCGGATGACCTAGAGGGCGGCCTATCCAAGCGGACTATTGTCGGTTTTCGGTCATCGGCAAAAGGCGCGCCCCGGCCGCGGCCGCCTCCTGGCGGTTCCTGACCCGCAGGCTTCGGAATAATGCTGCCATGTGGATCTTCACGGTGCCTTCGCCGAGTTTCAGCTTGCGGGCGATTTCCTTGTTCGAGAACCCCTGTACAAGGAGCTGCAAGACTTCGCGCTGCCTCGGCGTAAGGAATTCGATTGTACGGCGGCGTTCGTTCTGGTCTCCCGCGCCAGGCGCTGGCGTCTCTGCTTCGGAAGGGGAGGCGCGGCCTGCAATGGAGGGAGGGACATAGACCGCTCCGTTGAGAATGGCGCGAACTGCTTCGGCGAGGTCGGTGGCGCCAAGGCCCTTGGGGACATAACCGTTTATGCCTGCAGTCAGGGCGGAGAGGATATCCGATCGGCGCGACGATGCCGAAACGACCGCGACTTTCAAATCCGGGTGGACGTCGCGCACGGCAGCAAGGCTGGCGACGCTTTGCATGCCCGGCATCGCCAGATCGAACAATGCCAGCGAGACGTCTTCGCGCTCGGAAAGCCTCTCGATCGCCTCGTCGAGTGACCCGGTCTCGATAATCTCGGTAAAGCGCAATTTGCTCTTCAAAATGAAGCCAAGCGCAATCCTGAAGAATTCATCGTCATCGGCAATAAGTGCGACGCCTGAGGCATTCATTACGCTATCCCCGCTCGCTGGCTCACGCCACGGGTTTCCGAACCCGGCTCGACTTGCAACTAACGATCGTCTCGGCGAATGAGTTCCCGTCATTTCGATCAATGAGCAGTAGTAATTGGATTGTGCCACACACGCCGCGCGACGTGTAGGGCTAATTCCTGCCCTGCTCGGAAACTACGCCATTCGAGTTAGAGGGAACCGGCTGCGATCAGCTTGGAGATTTCCGCGGCGGGCAGGGGGCGCGAAAAGAGGTAACCCTGCACCTCATTGAAGCCTTCCGAATTCACCACCGCCAGCTGATCCTCCGTTTCGACACCCTCGACCGTTGTCGTCATGCCAAGGCTCTGCCCAAGGCCGGCGACGGCCTTGACGATCGCAAGCGACTCCTTGCCGTGCGGCAGGTCCCGGACGAAGGCCTGATCGACCTTGATCTTGTCGAAGGGAAAGCTGCGCAGGTACCCGAGTGACGAATAACCCGTTCCGAAATCGTCCATCGCGATCTTGACGCCGAGCCTTCGCAGGTCCTGTAGCAACTCGAGATTATGCTCGCTCTCATCCAGCAGAACCGTCTCGGTGATCTCCAATTGCAGACGAGCGGGATTAAGGCTGGTGGCGGAAAGGGCGTTGGCGACGGCCCGCACCAGGTTGCGATGCTTGAACTGGACAGGGGAGAGGTTTACGGCGACGCTCACATGTTCCGGCCAGCGCGCGGCTTGTCCACATGCCTCACTCAAAATCCATTCGCCGATCGGAACGATCAAGCCGGTCTCTTCGGCAATCGGAATGAATTCGGCCGGCGCGATCATTCCCCGTTGAGGGTGTCGCCACCGCAGCAACGCCTCGCAGCAGCTCACGCAGCGCGACTCCAGGCTCACCAGCGGCTGATAATGCAGCTCGAACTCTCCCCTCGCCAGCGCATCCCGCATTGCGATCTTCATCTGCTGGTGTGCTTGCAGCTGCGCATGCATCGCCACGTCGAAGAGCTTGTAGGTGCCGCGGCCGCTGGATTTCGCACTGTAGAGCGCGATGTCGGCCGCCTTGATCAGCTCATCTGCAGAGGTCCCGTCTTCCGGCGCAAAGGCAATCCCTATGCTCGTCCCCACAGTTGCGGCGACGCCCTCGATGCTGAAGGGTTCGGAAAGGGTATCGATCATCCGCTGTGCGAGGCGGAACGCTTCGTCACGTGACTTCGTCAAAGGTTGTATTATGGCGAATTCGTCGCCCCCAAGGCGCGCGACAGTCTCCGTGGTTCTGACGGATTGGATCAGCCTTTGAGAGACCTGACGCAGTAAAGCGTCGCCGGCGGGATGGCCGAGCGTGTCGTTGACGGCTTTGAAGCCGTCAAGGTCCAGGCACAGCACTGCCATACGGGCATGGCTGCTCTCGTTCAGCGCCTGCTCGAAGCATTCGCGGAAGAACATCCGGTTCGCGAGGCCCGTAAGCATGTCGTGCCTGGCCATATGCGCGATCTGCTTTTGGGCCAGCAGCGTGTCCTCTTCTGCGCGACGCCGCTCGGTTATGTCTCGGCAGAAAATGGAAATGCCGTCTTGCGTGGGGGAGGCATTCGCTTCGACCCACCGGCCGAGCGACGACAAATGGTCCTCGAAAAAGGAGCGGACCCGGCGGTCCATCACTTCGCGGCAATGCTTGGCGAAGCTCCCCTTTTCCTCTTCGGGGAAAAGCTTCCAGAACACTCTTCCCAGCGCCTCGTCTCCGACCTGCAGGAGCTTCCGAGCGTTCTCGTTGAGATAGCGCACGCGCCAGTCGGCGTCGAGCAGCATGACGCTGTCCATAGTGCTCTCGAGTACCGAAGAAAGTTGGTCGGCAGCGGCTTCGGCATGCCTTTGCGCACGACTGATTTCGTCGCTTGCTCGCTTCGCATCGGTAATGTCGCGCCAGAGCGACAGGATTCTGAACGGTTTTCCTCGATGGTCCGTGATCGGGGCCGAAATCACGTCCATGCATCTTTCTTCACCGCCGGCATCCCGAACGGAAATCTCGAAACGCGCTGTCTCCCCGCGTCTGACGCTTTCCCATGCGGCCTCGACCTTGTCGGCGTCGGAAGCTCGCCCGATGGAGTCCCATGTCTGCCCCGTCACCGGAGCACCCTCATCCAGTCCGAAGATACGCCGCCCGGCCTCGTTCATAAGCAGCGGCCGTCCCTCCATGTCGAGCACGCGCACACAGTCGGGACTGCTGTCAAAAATGCTTCTGATAAACGCCTGAGCTTCCTGCTGAGCTACCTCCGCGGCTCGCCGTTCCGTGATGTCGAGAACGGACCCGACATAACCGAGGAACGTTCCGTCGGCGGAGAAGCGCGGTTGCCCGACGTCGATGACCCATGCCCAGCTTCCATCGGCCCGTCGCAACCGGTACTCGCTGTGCACCGGTTCCTTGCCCGCAGTCGCCCTGAAGAATATTTCCTCGACTGCCTGCCGATCATCGGGATGGATGACGTCGACCCAACCGAAACCGAGCGCCTCGGCCTCTGTTTGCCCCGTCGTTTCCAACCACAAGCGATTGAAGAAGCTCGTGTCGCCTGTGGGGTCGGCAACCCAGATCATCACGGGCGCGTTGTCAGCGATGGCTCGAAAGCGGGCCTCGCTTTCGCGCAAGGCGTCGGCGGCGCGTCGCCTTTCGTCGATATCTTCCAGGAGGCCGTACCAGCGCACGATTTTTCCATCCGCGTCTCGCTTTGCGGCTGCGCGAGCGCGGAACCAGCGATAATGGCCGGTCCGGGTCAAAAGCCTGTATTCGCAGTCGAATGGTGCGCCGCTTGCCAGGGAGCGGTGCCATTTCTCTTCCAAAGATTGCGCGTCCTGCGGATGAACGGCTTTGGCCCATCCACTGCCGAGCGTTTCTTTTTCGCCCAGACCAGTCAGTTCGCTCCATCGCGGGCCAACCTCCAGGACCTCTCCCGCCGTGTTTGCGGTCCAGGGAACTTGCGGGTGAAGGTCAACCAGAGAGCGATAGTGCTCCTCGCTCGCCCGGAGAGTCTCTTCGGTCCTGCGCAGGTCGGTGATATCCACGATCGTCACGACCACGAACTTTTCCCCGGTCGGACCGGCGGGAATGCTCACGCACCGCTTTTTCGTCAGGAGCGTGCGCTGTGTCCCATCTGGCGTCGTGATTTGCTCTTCGAGCTCGTGGCCTTCGCCTGTCGAAAGCACGACCCTGTCGAGCGAGACGATCCTGTCTGCCTGCTCCCCCGGTAATATGTCGTGGTCGGTCCGTCCGATGAGCTGGTTCCGGTCTTTGCCCAGAAGCTCGCAAGCCGCGTCGTTGATGAAGACGAACCGTGACGCATCGTCCTTGACGATCACCGCTTCGGCAATGCCATCCATAAGCCGGTGAAGGAGATCATGGGGCCTATGGGAGGGCGGTTCGGGCGTCGGTGCGTTCATGACACGACACTCAGATTGGTGAGGCGCTGTATCGCATTGGAAGAAAGCCCCCGCTAGGTTGTGCAACCTGGGTCAACTGCTCGCGACCGCAAATTGTTCCCGCAGAAAGACACGAGCCTCTTGTGTTTCAAGGATAGGCGCGCGCTTAGGCCGCTTCGAGCCGGCTGAACCGAACCGGGATAAGTTGCCGCGCCGCGAATTTCCCGGCCGAATCCTTGTCGATGACGGTCAGCACCTGTTCTTCCGAGCCGACAGGAAGAACAAGGCGGCCCATTGGCTTGAGCTGCTCGAGCAAAGCCGGGGGCGGCTGCTCAGCGGCCGCCGTGACGAGGATCTTGTCGAACGGAGCGTGCTCGGGCCAGCCGCGAGAACCATCGCCGATACGAATGCCGACATTCGACATGCCGAGGCCGTGCAGGAGAGCTTCGGCCTGACCTGCGAATTCCTCGATGATCTCGACGCTCCAAACTTGGCCGGCGAGTTGCGCGAGGATTGCGGTTTGGTAGCCCAGGCCGGTGCCGATCTCGAGCACGGCCTCATGCGGCTGGGGAGCAAGGAGATCGGTCATGAGAGCGACCATGAAGGGCTGCGACACGGTCTTATCGAAGCCGATCGGAAGCGGCATGTCCTGGTAGGCAAAGGGCGCAGCCGGGACCGGCACGAAAAGATGCCGGGGCACCCGCAGCATCGCTGCCATCACCCGTTCGTCGAGCGCCGCCTTGCCGAGTTCTTCGCTTGCAAGGTCGGCATAGATTGCGACAACCTCGACCATGTGCCTGCGCAGAACCGCGAGATGCTCTTCGTTCATTGGCTTCATGAGGGCGGGCTCTCCTCAGCCAGTCGGCCGGCAAATGGGCCTCTAGACATTAAAGGGTGACCGACATGCAATAGCAAGATTAAATGGCAACAATGGGCTGAGCGATCCGGCGCGTCGTAGGCAATCTCAGAAGGTGTAAGCCGACGGTCGCGCAAGCGCGGACAGAGCATCGGGGATTTGTCAAAGCGACAATAATCTTGTGAAAGACCCGATACTAGGGCACAATTTGTGAGTGCGGCGCTATCTCGACTCCGGCCGTCTTGCGCCGAGAGTTCGTGGCGAAAGGTCGGCGTCGATGCATCAGGGGTTCTTTCTTCTGTTCGCTACGGTGTCCGTGGTCACAGCCCTGACACTGGTTCTGGCGCGCAATCCGGTTCACAGCGCATTGGCGCTGATGGCGTGCTTCCTGCAGATTTCGGCAATCTTCGTCATGCTCGGTGCGCCGCTGCTCGCGGTCATCCAGATCTTCGTCTATGTCGGCGCGATCATGGTCCTGTTCCTGTTCGTGATCATGATGGTCGACGTGCGCGAAGCGGTGCTGCAGCGCTTCATGCCGGGCGGCAACCTGCCGGCGCTCGCGCTGCTCGTCCTGCTCGGTGCCGAGATGGTCGTGCTGGTGCTCTGGAGCGATCGCTTAACCGCAACGCCGCCCGTTTCCGAGCGCGGCGGCGATGCGATCAGGGATCTCAGCAAGACGCTCTTCTCCGACTATCTCCTGCCGTTCGAAGTCGCCTCGGTCATCCTGCTCGCGGCCCTCGTCGGCGCCATCGTGCTGGCGCGGAAGGAACCTGGCTGATGGTCCCGCTCTGGTGGTCGATCCTGCTCGGAGTGGCCCTGTTCGTGATTGGGGCGGGGGGCGTCCTGCTGAGGCGCAATATCCTGATCGTGCTGATGTCGCTGGAGCTCTTGCTCAATTCGGTCAACATCAATTTCATCGCCTTCGCCCAGTACTACGACGATTTCCGCGGACAGATCTTCGCGATCTTCGTCATCGCGATCACCGCGGCGGAGGTTGCCGTGGCCCTCGGCATATTGGTCGCGCTGGTGAGGAACAAGTCCACCCTCAAGGTAGACGACGTCACCATTATGAAAGGATAGCGGCTTGGACCCGGTGATATCGACCCGGCCGCTGCTCGCCGTCGCCATCGCCGGACTGGCGGCCCTCGCCATCCTCTTTCTCCACAAGCGCGAGAAACTCCGCGACGCGGTATCGCCGGTCGCAGCGGTCGCCATGTTTGCGATCGTCGTCTCCATGGCGCCCACGGTACTGGCCGGCGGCACTGTCGAACTGCGCCTGTTCGAGATCCTGCCGGGGATCGACTTCGCTTTCCGCGCCGATGCGCTCGGCATGGTGTTCGCCACGGTCTCGTCGCTTCTATGGATCGTGGCCGCGGTCTATTCCATCGGTTACATGCGCCACTTGCACGAGCATGCGCAGACCCGCTTTTTCGCATGCTTCGCCACCAGCCTCGCGGCCGCGGTGGGCGGCGCCTTCGCCGCGAATCTGTTCACGTTGGTTATCTTCTACGAGGTGCTGAGCCTCGTCACCTATCCGCTCGTCTACCACCACGAAGACGAAGACGGATGGCGGGGCAGCCGCAAGTATCTCGTCTATCTGATGGGCGCTTCGAAGAGCGTGCTTCTCGCTGCCTTGGCGCTGACCTACCACATCGCCGGGTCGCTCGACTTCGTGGCGGGCGGGCTGCTGGCCGGCGCCAATGCCTCGGCGACGCTGCTCGCGGTCGTCTATTTCTGCTATCTTTTCGGCTTCGCCAAGGCGGCCGTAATGCCGATGCATGCCTGGCTGCCCGCCGCAATGGTGGCGCCGACGCCAGTCAGCGCGCTCCTGCATGCCGTGGCGGTCGTCAAGATGGGCGTCTTCTGCGTGCTGCGGGTGATCTTTCATGTCTTTGGTGTCAGCATGGTCGGGGAACTGGGCCTCGGCATCGCCACGGCCTATCTGGTCTCGTTCACCATCCTGATGGCGTCGGTCTACGCGCTGACGCGGGACGACCTGAAGGCGAGGCTCGCCTATTCGACCGTCAGCCAGCTCTCCTACATCGTCTTGGGCGCGGTACTGCTATCGCCGCTGGCGATGGTCGGCGGCATCATCCACATCGCGGCGCATGCATTCTCCAAGATCACGCTCTTTTTCTGCGCGGGATCGATCTATTGTGCGTCCGGAAAACGCAATATCAGCGACATGGCCGGCATCGGCCGCAGGCTTCCCTGGACGATGGGGGCATTCTTCGTCGCGTCGCTGAGCATGATCGGGATCCCGCCGACGGCAGGGTTCGTCAGCAAGTGGTATTTGGCGGAGGGCTCGGTAGAGGCCGGGCAGATGGCTTTCCTCGCCGTGCTGCTCGCAAGTTCGGTCCTCAACGCCGCCTATTTTCTGCCGGTCAGCTACACCGCCTTTTTCGAGTCGGAGACCAAGGAGAGCCGGGCGCCGGTTCGCGAGATCCCGCTGGTCACGATCCCGCTGGTCGCGACCGCGATCCTGTCGGTGCTGATGGGCATCTTCCCCTACTATTTCCTCACCCTCGCGGACGGAGTGATCCGATGATCAAGCCTGTCGTCGATTTCTTTGGTGATGCGCAATATGCGAGGTCGCGCCGGCGGCTGTTCTATCTGGTGCTCGTTTTGGTCGTCGTCGCCGACTTCCTGGTTCGCCGCGACCACGCCGAATACCTGTGGGAGCGCCTGCCGGGCTGGTCGGCGGCGTACGGTTTCGGCTCCTGCGTGCTGCTCATCTTCGTTTCCAAGCTTCTCGGCCACCGCGCCGGGCTGATGCGGCGCGAGGACTATTATGACTGATTTCGTCCATCCGGCCCTCATCTTCATTCTGGGCGCTCTGCCGATCCCGTTCTTCACGGGACCGGTGCGTAAAGCCTATCTCGTGCTGATCCCGGTACTGGCGGTCGTCGTCGTCCTGGCGATAGAGCCCGGCAGTTATGGCGAGACGCAGTTCCTCGGCCAGGAAATTCTGATTGCGAAGGTCGACCAGCTCAGCACCGTCTTCGCTACCGTCTTCACCATCATGGCGCTGATCGGGACGGTCTATGCATTGCACCTTTCCGGCGCCGGCCAGCATGTAGCCGCCTTCGTCTATGTCGGCAGCGCGCTGGGCGTGGTGTTCGCAGGCGACTATCTGACCCTCTATCTGTTCTGGGAGGGCATGGCATTCGCGTCGGCTTATCTGGTCTTCGCTCAAGGAGGGGGACAGGCGATCCGCGCTGCCTTTCGGTATCTCATGGTCCACGTCACCGGCGGCGTCATCCTGCTCGGTGGAATTCTGCTCCATGGGGCAGCCGCAGGCTCGCTGCTCTTCGGTCCGGTCGAGGGCGCTTTGGACGCGGGTACCTACCTCATTCTTGCCGGCTTCCTGCTCAACGCGGCGGTGCCGCCGCTCAATGCCTGGCTGACCGATGCCTACCCGGAGGCGACCGTCACCGGCGCGGTGTTCATGAGCGCCTTCACGACCAAGACCGCCGTCTACGTGCTGGCGCGGGCGTTTCCGGGTATCGAACTGCTGGTCTGGCTCGGCACGGTGATGGCGCTCTACGGCGTCATTTATGCGGTGCTGGAAAACGACTGCCGCCGCCTTCTTGCCTATCATATCGTCAGTCAGGTGGGCTACATGGTCGCGGGCATCGGCATCGGCACCGAGCTGGCGGTGAACGGGGCCACCAGTCACGCCTTCGCGCACATCCTTTACAAGGGGCTTTTGTTCATGGGGGCCGGGGCGGTGATCTACGTCACCGGCCGGCGCAAGCTCACCGAGCTTGGCGGGCTCTACAAGGCAATGCCGCTGACGGTAGCGCTCTATATGATCGGCGCCTTTGCGATCTCGGCATTTCCGTTCTTCTCGGGTTTTGTCAGCAAATCGATGGTGATAGCCGCGGCAGGGCAGGATCATCGCGCGCTGGTGATGCTGGCGCTGACGATGGCGTCGTCCGGGACGTTCCTGCACACCGGGCTCAAGCTCCCCTATTACATGTTTTTCGGTACCGACCGGGGGCTGCAGGCACGGGAGCCGCCCGGCAACATGCTGGTCGCGATGGGCATGGCGGCAGCGCTCTGCATCGCCATCGGCGTATTCCCCGGCCCGCTCTATGCGCTTCTGCCCTATCCTGTCGATTTCGAGCCCTATACCGGCGTCCACGTGACCGAGAGCCTCGGGATCCTGATGTTCACGGCTTTGGGCTTCGTGATCTTCCTTCGGGCGCTCGATCCCGAGAACACGATCAGCCTCGATACCGACTGGTTCTACCGCAAGGGCGCCCGCGCCTTCATGTGGTTCGCAGAAAGACCGTTGGCGCAGTATGAGAAGGCGGTCAGCGACGTGTCGGAGACTGCGGTGCTGCCCTTCCTGCACGGCTCGGCGCGCACGGGGGTGCGGCTCGATCTCAATGGCGTGGACGGCGTCGTGAATGGTTTCGCCCGATCGATCCTTGACGGCGGCAGCGTATTGCGACGTTGGCAGAGCGGCGTCGTCACCCATTACGTGCTGGCGATGATCGCCGGTCTGATCGCAGCCATCCTCGTCTTTGCGGTGATGTGGAGGTAGGCACGATGTCGATCCCGCTGCTGAGCCTCATCGTCTTCCTGCCCGTCGTCGGGGCGGCGGTGGTGGTGTTCATGCGCAGCGACGATGCGGTGCGGTGGACGGCGCTCGGTTTCGGCATTGTCGATCTCGCTCTCTGCATCGTGATGCTGGCCGGTTTCGACACGACGACGCACGAAATGCAGTTCACCGAGAGCCGTCCCTGGGTGCCCGCGCTCGGGATCACTTATGCGCTCGGCGTCGACGGCATCAGCGCGCTCTTCCTGTTCCTGACGGCGCTGTTGAGCTTGATCTCCGTGCTCGCTTCCTGGGTGGCGGTCGACCGCAAGGTGAAGGAGTTCATGATCAGCCTGCTGATCATGCAGGCGCTGATGCTCGGTGTCTTCTGCGCGCTCGATCTGTTCCTGTTCTACGTCTTCTGGGAGGCGATGCTGATTCCGATGTATCTGATCATCGGCGTCTGGGGCGGCGAAGGCCGGGTCTATGCGGCGTTCAAGTTCTTCCTCTACACGCTGGCCGGCAGCATCCTTTTCCTGATCGGCGTCATCGTGCTCTATTTCCAGGGGGGCGAGACCTTCGACATACTCGCCCTGACGGCGCAGGATCTGCCCTTCGGCGTTCAGTCCTGGCTGTTCTTCGCCTTCCTGGTGGCCTTCGCCGTCAAGGTGCCGATGGTGCCGGTGCACACCTGGCTGCCGGACGCACATGTCCAGGCGCCGACGGCGGGCAGCATCATTCTCGCCGGCGTGCTCCTGAAGATGGGCGCCTACGGGTTCCTGCGCTTCTCGCTGCCGATGCTGCCGGAAGCATCGCTCTATTATTCGACGCTTATGCTCGTGCTTTCGGCTCTTGCGATTGTTTATGGCGGCTTGCTGGCGCTGGCTCAGGACGACCTCAAAAAGCTGGTGGCCTATTCCAGCATCAGCCATATGGGATTTGTGACGCTCGGGATTTTCGCGCTGAATCTGCGCGGGCTCGAGGGCAGCATCCTGCAGATGTTTAACCACGGGATAACGACTGGCGCATTGTTCCTGTTCGTGGGCCTGATCTACGAGCGCACCCATACCCGCAGCATCGCGAATTACGGCGGGCTGATGAAGGCGGCGCCGGTCTATACCGCCTTTCTTGCGCTCTTCACCCTGTCTTCGATGGCGCTGCCGGGGACGAACGCTTTCGTCGGCGAACTGCTGGTGCTGTCAGGCGGGTTTGCGGCAAACCTCGCCGCGGGCGCCGCGGCCGTAGTGGGTGCGTTGCTGAGTGCCGCCTACCTGCTCGGCATGTACGGGAAAGTGGCGCTTGGTCCGGCGAATGTGACTGCCAGGTACAAGATAAACGACGTGAATGGCCGCGAGCTGGCTGCCATTCTGCCGCTCGCCGTCTTTGTGCTCTGGGTCGGGCTCTATCCGCGACCCTTCCTCGGGATCATCGATGCGTCGGTGCGAAATCTGCTGGTGCAGGTACACGGTGAAGGGAGCGGTCAATGACTGCTGCCGCGCTTCTCCAATGGGTCCTGGCGAGCGTCCCCGAAATCATCGTGGTCACCGGTGCCTGCATCCTGCTGATTGTCGGAGAGCTTGTGCGCAAGGGGCGGGACGAACTGCTTCTGTGGGCTTCGGTAGCGATCGTGCTCCTCGCCGCGGTGGCCACGCTCATGCTGGCAGGCGAGATACGGCCAGCCTATGCGGGCATGTTCATTTCCGACCGCTTCGCCGTCTTTTTCAAGTTGTTGTTTTATCTAGCGACCATCCTGACCTTTTTCCTGTCGCGGAAATACGCCGAGATCGAGGGGATCGGCAGGAGCGAATATTATGTCCTGCTGCTCTTCGCCCTTGCGGGGATGATGATTATGGCCTCGGCGATCGACCTCCTGTCGATCTATGTGGGTCTCGAGCTGATGGTGCTCTGCACCTATGTGCTGACAGGCTTCCTGCGCAAAGAGCGGCGGTCGAACGAGGCGGCGTTGAAATATGTGATCCTCGGCGCAGTATCGACGGCGATTTTCCTTTATGGCGTTTCGCTCATCTACGGGCTCACCGGTACGACCCAACTGGACCGGATGGCTGAGGCGGTGAGCGGCGGTCCACTCGATCCCGCCCTGCTGCTGGCGGTCGTTTTCATCGTTGCGGGGCTCGTCTTCAAGATCGGCGCCGTGCCGTTCCATATGTGGGTGCCGGACGTCTACGAAGGCGCTCCCACGACGATCACTGCCTTCATGTCGGTCGCGCCCAAGGCGGCCGGGTTCGCGGTGATTCTCCGGGTGTTCCTCAATCCTCTCGTCGAGGTCTCGAACGCCTGGATCATCGTCGCGGCCATTGCGGTGGCAACGATGGCGCTCGGCAGTTTCGTGGCGCTGGTGCAGGACAATTTCAAGCGTCTGCTCGCCTATTCCAGCATCGCCCATGCGGGTTTTGCTATTTTCGGTGTGGTGGCCGGCGGCCAGGACGGGATCGCCAGCGTGATGCTCTATCTGCTCATCTACACTTTCATGAATCTCGGCATTTTCGGCGCCGTGATCATGATGCGGAACGGCGATTTATCCGGCGAGGTCATCGAAGACTACGCAGGTTTCGCCAAGTTCCATCCCGGGCTCGCGCTTCTGATGCTCCTTTATCTCTTCTCGCTCGCCGGCATCCCGCCGACGGCCGGTTTCTTCGCCAAGTTCTACGTGCTGGTCGCGCTGGTGGAGCGAGGTTTCGTCGTGCTGGCGGTGATCGCAGTCCTGCTCAGCGTCGTCGCCGCCTATTTCTATATCCGCATCGTGATGGTGATCTACATGCGCGAGCCGGAAAGGACGTTCGAACCTGCGCTGACGCCGCTCGTCCGTGCGACGCTCGCCTTCACCGCAGCCGGCACGATCGGCATCGGCCTGTTTCCGGCGTGGTTCCTGAGGCTTGCTCAACAGTCGGCTTTCGGAGGGTAAGGCGGGTCTTCTGCAGGAGGGCCAATTCGGATCATACATTACTAATCAATTGGATTTGCATTGATCCGCCCGACGGCATAGACTCGCCCTGGAGGAAGAGGATTGCCCAGACCGCCTCTCGGGGCGCCGGCATCCCCGGTTCCGAAGGGACCGATCGCGGCTGAGAAAAGCCGCTGATTGGCCAAGGCCAAACGCTATGACGGCAATGGAGTTCCTGCCGGTTCTGTTCATGGTTACCGGGATAGTCCTGGTGGCGACGGCGACGCTTTTCGTCTCCTCGCTGCTGCGTCCGTCCAATCCCTATCCCGAAAAGAACGCCCCTTATGAATGCGGTATGGAGGCGGCGGGCGAGGCCGCGGGCGGCCGCTTCCGGGTTCCTTTCTTTATCCTCGCCATCCTCCTCGTGGTCTTCGATGTCGAAGCGATGTTCCTCTTTCCCTGGGCGGTCGTCCTGAAGGAGATCGGCATCGTCGGCTATATCGAGATGTTCGTCTTCATGCTGCTGCTGCTTGTGGGCTTCGCCTATGCCTGGCTGAAGGGGGCGCTGGAATGGCAGGAATAAACGACGCGATCCGCGACAGCGTACTGTTCACCACGGCCGACAGCATCATCGGTTGGAGCCGGAGGTCGGCCTTGTGGCCCGAAACCTTCGGCATTGCCTGCTGCGCCATCGAAATGATCTCGGCCGGCTGCGCGCGCTACGACCTCGACCGGTTCGGCGTGGTGTTCCGGCCTTCTCCGCGGCAATCCGACGTGATGATCATCGCCGGCACGGTCACGCGGAAATTCGCGCCCGTCGTGCGGCGGCTTTACGACCAGATGCCGGAACCGCGCTGGGTGATTGCGATGGGGACCTGCGCGATTTCGGGCGGAGTCTACAACACCTATGCCGTGGTGCAGGGATCGGAAACCTTCGTCCCCGTCGACGTGCATGTTCCGGGCTGTCCGCCGAGGCCGGAGGCGCTGATGCACGGCTTTCTCCTGCTTCAGGAGAAGATCAGGAGGTCCCGCGCACTCACCGGGTCCCCCCTGGGACGGGTTGTAGCATCATGACCGGGGAGCGGCGTGTCGATCTCGCGGCGATCATCGGGAGCTTCGCTGGAGCAGTCGAGAATCTCGGCGCCGCGCATGGTATCTGCGCCTTTGCCGTCCAACCGGAGCAGATCGTCGACTTCTGTCGATTCCTGAAAGAACACCCGGCGCTTGAGTTCGATTTTCTCTCCGACATATGCGGCGTCGATCACTACCCCGAAACGCCGCGCTTCGAGACGGTTTACCACCTCTATTCGCTGAAGAACAAATGGCGCGTGCGCATCAAATGCCGGCTCGGCGATCCACCGCGTGTTCCCTCTGTTGCGGGAGTCTGGCGAACCGCCAACTGGCATGAACGCGAGGCCTGGGACATGTACGGCATCCGTTTCGAGGGGCATCCCGATCTGCGTCGCATCTATATGTGGGAAGGCTTCGAGGGCTTTCCGCAGCGCAAGGATTTCCCCTTGAGGGGTTACAAGGACAAACTGAACCCCTTCGGTGCCGAGGGGCCGCCGCCGACCCATCCGGACCTCGCCACCAGAGATATACCGCAAGGAGGCCGTCAGACGCCGGAGAGTTGAGATGACCGAAGTCACCGAGCTCATGAGGCCGGAAGGCGAAGCGCTCAATACCAAGGAGGTGCTTCTCAATCTCGGTCCGCAACACCCGAGCACCCACGGGGTTCTGCGGCTCGTGCTCCAACTCGACGGCGAATATGTCGAACGCGTCGACCCGCATATCGGCTATCTGCACCGCGGCACCGAAAAACTGGCGGAGAGCTTCACCTATACCCAGATCTTCCCGCTGACCGACCGGCTCGACTATCTCTGTCCGCCTTCGAACAACCTGGCCTTCGCGCTCGCCGTGGAGAAGCTGCTCGGCATAGAGGCCCCGATCCGGGCGCAATATATCCGCGTGATGATGGCCGAACTCGCACGGATTTCCGGCCATCTCCTGATCACCGGCGCGCTGCCGATGGACCTGGGCGCCATGACGGCGCTGCTTTATGCCATGCGCGAGCGCGAAATGATCATGGACCTATTGGAGATGATCACCGGTGCGCGCATGCACACCTCCTACTGCCGCGTCGGCGGAGTACGCGAGGACGTGCCCGACGGGTTCCTTCCGAAGATCAGGGAGTTCTGCGAGATCTTCCCGAACAGGATCCGCGACTACGAGCGCCTGATAGAGAACAATCGGGTGTTTCTCAGCCGCACGCAGGGGATAGGCGTGATCTCCGCAAAGGACGCGATCGACCTCGGCTTGAGCGGGCCGAACCTGCGTGCCTCCGGCGTCGACTGGGATATCCGGCGCGACGAACCCTATGAAATCTATGATCGGCTCGATTTCAACGTCATCACGCGCGAGGAGGGCGATTGCTATGCGCGCTGGCTTTGCCGCGTCGACGAGATGCGCGAGAGCATCCGCCTCATCGAACAATGCATGGAGCAGATGCCGGAGGGGCCGTTTCAGGTTGATATCCCGACGATCGCCTTCCCCGTCGACAAAGAGCGCGTGCATTGCTCGATGGAGGCCCTGATCCAGCATTTTGATCTCTCCGCCTATGGCTTCGACGTGCCGAAAGGCGAGGTCTATTCGGTGATCGAGGCGCCCAAGGGAGAACTCGGCTTCTACATCATCAGCGACGGATCGCCGAAGCCGTTCCGCATGAAGGTGAGGGCGCCTTCCTTCGTCAATCTTCAGGCACTCTTCGGCGTGACCAATGCACGCTACCTCGCCGACATGATCGCCGTGCTCGGCAGTCTCGACCCGGTGATGGCGGAGGTGGACAAGTAGCAGGGAGGATCGGACGCGATGAGCATGCGCGAAGAGATCGAGGCGGCGGCGGCACGATACCCCGAACGGCGGTCGGCGATCATGCCCGCGCTCATGATCGCGCAGAAGGAGCATGGTCATCTGCCCGGGCCGGTGCTCGAAGACGTCGCCGAGATTCTCGGCGTCGAACGCGTCTGGGTCTATGAACTGGCGACCTTCTACACGCTCTTCCATACCGAGCCGATCGGCAGGTTCCACCTGCAACTCTGTGACAATGTCTCCTGCATGCTGTGCGGATCCGAGGCGCTGCTGAAGCATCTGGAAACGACACTGGGGATCAGGAAGGGCGAAACCACCCAGGACGGTGCGTTCACGCTTTCGACCGTCGAATGTCTCGGGGCTTGCGAAATGGCTCCGGTGATGCAGGTCGGCGACGATTACCACGGCAACCTTGATCCCGCGCGGCTCGATGCGCTGCTGGAGAGCTTCCGCGCGGCGGAGCGGGCGGCGAACATCGAGCGCGCTGCTGCGCCGGCGCCAGGAGAATAAGCCATGTTCGAGCCGGTCCTGCTCAGGAATGTCGATGTGCCGGACGGTCATCTGCTGTCGACCTATGAGGCCGGCGGCGGCTACCGGGCGCTCCGGAAGGCGCTCGGCGAATATACGCCGGACCAGATCGTCGACCTCGTCAAGGAATCCAACCTGCGCGGCCGCGGGGGTGCCGGGTTCCCGACGGGCATGAAGTGGAGCTTCGTGCCGAAAGCGGCCGGCAAGCCGAAATATCTCTGCTGTAACGCCGATGAGGGGGAACCCGGCACCTTCAAGGACCGCATCATCATGGAGCGCGACCCGCATCAGCTCATCGAGGGTCTGGCGGTCAGCGCCTATGCAATCGGGGCCGAGACGGCTTACGTCTACATTCGTGGAGAATATGTGACGGCTATTCGCCGCATGGAACAGGCGATCGCCGAGGCCCATGAAAACGGCTGTCTGGGCACCGGCATTCTCGGCTCGAACTTCAATTTCATGGTCTACATCCATCGCGGTGCCGGCGCCTATATCTGCGGCGAGGAGACCGCAATGCTCGAGTCACTCGAGGGCAAGCGGGCGCAGCCGCGACTGAAGCCGCCGTTTCCGGCCGTGGCCGGGCTCTACGCCAGTCCCACCGTCATCAACAATGTCGAGACGCTTGCCTGCGTGCCGCATATCGTGATGCGCGGACCGGCGTGGTTTCGCGGCATAGGGCCGGACAGGAGCCCCGGCCCGAAGCTCTACTGCCTCAGCGGTCAGGTTCGCAAACCCGGCCTCTACGAGCTGCCGATGGGCATATCGCTGCAGGAACTCGTCGAGGAGCACGCCGGCGGACCCCTGCCGGGGCGAAAGGTCAAGGCGGTGATTCCCGGTGGGGTATCGGCGCCGATTATCCCGGCGAGCGAGCTCGAGGTGGGCATGGATTTCGACTCGCTGGCTGCCGCCGGTTCGATGCTCGGCTCGGCAGGCGTGGTCGTGATCGACGACTCGACCTGCATGGTCAAGCTCGCCACGCGGATCATCGAGTTCTTCCACCATGAATCCTGCGGCAAGTGCACGCCATGCCGGGAAGGTTTGGACTGGGTCGTGAAAGTTCTGCGGCGCATCGAGGCAGGCGAGGGTGAAACGGGCGACCTGGAGCAGTTGGAGATGCTCTGCAAGGGTATTTTCGGCAACACGTTTTGTGCCCTGGGCGACGGTGCGGCCATGGGATTGCGGGCCGCACTCAAGCATTTCCGCGAGGAGTTCGTCGCCCATATCGAAGAGCGGAGGTGCCCTTTCCACTGAAACGGGCACACGGCCGATCTGGGAGGAAGTATGGTCAAGGTCACGATCGACGAACAAACGCTGGAGGTCGAGGCTGGCTCCACGGTGCTCGCCGCCGCCGAGCGTCTGGGCATCGACATTCCCACCTTCTGCTATTGGAAGCGCCTGCCGCCACTCGCCTCGTGCCGCATGTGTCTGGTGGAGATCGAGGGACTGCGGCGGCTGCAGCCGGCCTGCGCCACCGTGGCCTCGGACGGCATGGTGGTTCGGACAAATACGCCGCTGATCGAGGAAACGCGCTCGTCGATGCTCGACATGCTGCTCGCCAATCACCCGCTCGATTGCCCGATCTGCGACAAGGGCGGCGAGTGCGAACTTCAGGACATGGTCATGGCGTATGGGCCCGGCGAAAGCCGGTTCCGCGACCCAAAACGCGTGTTCCATTCGAAGGACATCCGTCTGAGCCCGGTCATCATCATGAATGTCAACCGGTGCATCCAATGCCAGCGCTGCGTGCGCATGTGCGAGGAGGTGGTGGGCGCGGTGGCGCTAGGCACGGTGGAAAAGGGCATGGATACCGCCGTCACCGGCTTCGAGGGGAGTCTTGCGAGCTGCGACCAGTGCGGCAATTGCGTCGAGGTCTGCCCGGTCGGCGCGCTGATGAGTTTCCCCTATCGTTACCGGGCACGGCCCTGGGATCTCGCCGAGACCGACACGATCTGCCCGCATTGCGGCACCGGATGCCAGCTCACCGTCGGAGCGCGCAAAGGCGAGTTCATGCGGGTCCGCTCGGACTGGGAACATGGCGTCAATCGCGAAACGCTCTGCGTGCGCGGCCGCTTCGGCCTCGACTTCATCGAAAGCCGGGATCGCATCAAGCGGCCGATGATCCGCCGCGACGGCGCGCTGACGGGGGTGTCATGGGAGGAGGCGGGCGATTTTGTCCGCCAGCGCATCGGTGTAATGGAGGGCAAGGCCGCCGGCGGGCTCATCTCGCCGCGTCTGCCGAACGAGGTGCTCTACCAGTTCCAGAAACTGATGCGGACGGTGTTCCGCACCAATAACGTCGACTGCTCGTCGCGTTGGTCCACGCCCCTCGACATCCTGGCGCCGCTGGTGGCAAGCTTTTACAGCCGCGGCCCTCTTGAACAGGTGATCGGCAAGGACTGCGTGCTCATCATCGGCGGCAACGTGACCGAGGAGAACCCGGTCACCGAATACCTCCTGCGCGATGCCGCGCGCCGGCGGCATACCCGCTTGCTCATGCTTTCGGCGCGGCCATCGCGGCTTGATGCCGATGCGGCGGCGGTCCTGCGCGCCCATCCCGGCGGCGAGGCTCGGAGCCTTGCCGCGCTCGTGGCTGCTCTCGTGGCCGTGAGCGACGAGGGCTTGCCGGACGATATCCTTGCGAAGACCAGCGGGACGATCACCGGGTCCGACGCCAATGACGCGTTGGGCCGTCTGGTTTCAACGCTCAAGGAAGGTCGGAGCGTCACCCTCCTGGTGAGCGTCGATCTGCTGAGATCACCGCTGGCACGGGAGACGCTGCAGCAGCTGGGCAATCTTCTCCAGCTCCTGCGCCTGCTCGGCAAGGAACCCTCGCTGCAGTTTCTCTTCGATCGTGCCAATCAGATGGGCGCCTGGGACATGGGTGTTCTGCCCGGAGTTTTGCCGGGCCTTGGCCCTGTCGCCGATGAGGCGACGCGCACGGAGTTCGCACGGAGCTGGGGCGCCGAGATCCCCCGCGAACCGGGCGCCGATTTCGACGCGATGCTGGAACTCTGCGTAAACGGGCGGATGGGCCTGCTCTATGTGGTCGGAAGCGACCCGCTGATGTCCTATCCCGACCGGGAGTTCGTCGAGCGCGCACTCGGTACCGCCAATCTCCTGATCGTGCAGGACGCGTTTCTCACCGATACGGCGGGACTGGCCGACGTGGTGCTGCCCGCAGCCGGTTACGGCGAAGAATCCGGCACCTTCACCAACAATGAGGGCCGGACCCAGGCGCTTCGAAAATTCCGCGAACCGGCTTTTGATGCCAGGAGCAATCTGGCGATCTTCGACTTTATCGCGGCGCTTCGGGAGCAGCCGCTGCAGCCATCGACCGAGACCGCCATCTTCGACGAGATGACCCGGTTGGTTCCCGCCTATGAAGGCTTGACGCGGGAAGGGCTTGGTGCCGACGGTGCCTTCACCACGTCAGCCCCGCAGCCATGGGCAAGCGGGTTCTTCGCTCCTCCGTCTGCTCCTGGGGTGACGGACGTGCTCCAGCTGATCACCGGCAACTGCCTGTTCCACAATGGCTATGTTTCCGAGCGCTCGGAAACCCTGAATTCGGTCGCCGACGACCCGTTTATCGAAATGAGCGCTCAGGATGCCACGCGACTCGGCCTTTCGGACCGGGATCAGGTGCTCGTGCGGTCCGCCCGGGGCGAGCTGACGGCGAAGCTCAAGGTCAACAGGCGCTTTCCGGACGGGCTCGCGTTCGTTCCCGAAAACTACCGCGCCCTGCGGCTCAACAGTCTGATGCGGCGGGGAGAGTATCCATGTCCGGTGGAGATCTGCGCCTGCGCGAGGCGCGCAGAATCCGCTCTGGAGGAAGACCGGGTCTGATTGCATCCGGATCTGCGGGGCAGAGGGGGTATTTGCTGCAGCCTTGCTGTTGATCGGTGAACTCTCAGGCAATCTGCGGCAGGCGATTTCGTCAGCGATAGTTGGCTCCGCAAATGTAGTCGTGCATGTCCCGCTCCGCTTGCAATGCCTCTTCGAGCCGGTGTTTGACCACGTCGCCGATGCTGACCACGCCGACGGCATCGTTGCCGTCCATGACCAACACATGGCGCGTGCGCCGCTCGGTCATGATCGACATGACGAAGGGCAGGAAATCCTCCGTCGAGCAGGTCGCGACAGTGCGGTTCATGATTTCTCCCACCCGCATCAGCGGTGCTTCGGTGCCGTACTCGGCCACGGCATGGCAGCAGTCCCGCTCCGAGAGCGTGCCCAGGCATTCTCCTAGCGAACGGCCGACGACGACGAAGCCGATATTCCTGTCGCGAAACAGCCGCAATACTTCGACCATCGTGTGGTCCGGCGTGACCGAGACGATTTCGGGAGACTTGCTTCCCAGGATTTGGCAGATGTGCATCTGAGCCTCCAGTCCCTGCTTCGGCGCGACCCCGGCGCGCCTTCACTTTCGTCGAATATTCCGCCACCAATTGTACCCGCGCGGCTCGCTGGCCTGGACCAGAACATCCCGTTCGGTGTTCAGGCGCGCAGCGACGACACCGCCGCCGGCCATCGCCTTGCCTGGCTTGGCGAGCAGATCGTCACGGCCGATCACCAAGTCGCGCGAGGAGAAACTCGAAAATTCATATTGTTGGCCAAGAGCGATCGCGTCCGCCGGGCAGGCGTCCTCGCAGAGCCCACAGAAGAGACAGCGGGCCGTGTCGATCTCGAATTTGGCCGGGCGCCGGTTGCCCTTCTCGTCCTCGTAGGGGACCACTTCGATGCAGTCGCAGGGACAGATCCGCGCGCAGAGCTCGCAGGCGACGCATTTGATCTCTCCCTCGGCGTCACGTTTGAGGAAATGGTGCCCGCGATAACGCGAATAGGGCAGCCACTTCTCCTTATCCGGATATTGCATGGTGACGGGTCTGGAGAACATGTAGCCGAAGGTCAAAGCCAAACCATTTGCCAGATCGGCGAAGAAGGCCCAGCCGATCCATCTTCCAGCTTTGTCCAGTGCGTGCGACATGGCCGCCTCGCTGCGGCTCCTGAGAGTCGTCTTGCATGTCCCCGCCGGAGCTTCCGGGCGGCATGCATCAAGAGAAAACAACACCGCTGATGATTATGTTCGCCAAAGACAGGGGAAGCAAGACCTTCCAGCCGATCGCCATCAGTTGGTCATAACGGTAGCGGGGGAAGGTGAAGCGGAACCACATGAACAGATAGACGAAGAAGGCAACCTTCAGCAAAAACCAGAGGAGCGGCGGCAGCGGAATGAGCACGCCGTTCCACCCGCCGAAGAACAGGATCACGGTGAGGACCGACACCAGCACCATCACGACATATTCGCTGACCATGAACAAGGCGAAGCGGATGCCGCTATATTCGGTGTGGAACCCGGCTCCCAGATCGCCTTCGGCTTCCGCCAGGTCGAAAGGAATTCGCTGCGCTTCTGCAAGTCCTGCGACGAAGAACACGAAAAATCCGATCGGCTGATAAACGATATTCCAGACATCGGTTTGCGCCCGCACGATGTCGAGCAGGCTCATGGATTGCGCCAGCATGACGACGCCGATGACCGCGAACCCCATCGGAATTTCGTAGCTGATCATTTGCGCGCAGGTCCGCAGAGAACCAAGCACGGCATATTTGCTGTTGGCCGCCCAGCCGCCGAAGATGACGCCATAGACCTCCAGCCCGATCACCGCGAAGACGAAAAGCAGCGCTACGTTCAGGTTGGAAATGTAGAGCGTGATCTCGTTGCCGAGAACCGAAACGGTTTCGCCGAAGGGGATCGCGGCAAACACCACGAAGGGCGGGGCAAGCGCCAGGATCGGAGCCAGTTTGAACAGGAAGCGGTCGGCTTCGGCCGGGATATGATCCTCCTTGGTCAGGAGCTTGATCCCGTCCGCCACCGGCTGCAGCAGTCCGTGCCAGCCCACGCGCATCGGTCCCATCCTCTGCTGCATGTGCCCGGCGATCTTGCGTTCCAACCAAGTCAGCGGCAGGGGCAGCAACAGCAGGATCGCGATCAGCAAGGCGACCTTGAAGACGATCACGCCGAGAGCGACGATAAGTTCCATGACTTTGCGTCCGTTGCCCAGCCCCGCGCGTGCTGTCGGACGCGCAAAGCACGTGGCACCTTGGATCGCTGCATGACATCATCCTTGGCGGTTAGGTCTCTAAGGCAGCATGCAGCAGCGCGCTTTGCGCACCTGTCAGCCTCACGGTACAGCCGTCACGCTCCACTTGCAATGAGGCGGCAGGAACCGGCGCCGACAGCATCCGCGCGGTCGCTTGCTTCCTTGTTCACTCCCATTCTCCTACAATCACTTCCACACACAGAGGAGTCCTGCCATGAGCGAAGATGCCTTCAATATGTCGATCCGCAAGTTCCTGAAGGAAGTCGGAGTCACCTCGCAGCGAGAGATCGAGGAGACGGTGCGCAACGGGCAGATCGCAGGCAAGACGCTGAAAGTCCGCATGACGCTGACGGCGGAAGGCACCGGCCTCAATCATGTAGTGGCGGGTGAGATCGAACTGCCATAACGCGAGAACGGGAAGCTCCGGCGTCCCCGCCACTTTGCCTTGAACGCTAGCTCGCCGCCCGGAATGGCTTTGCCAGCGACGCCGGGAAATGCAGCGTCAGCAATTGGCGATTTTGCGAGATGATCACGAGGACTATGATAGTCGCGAGATAGGGAAGCGCCGAGAGCAGCTCCGAAGGGACCGCGATGCCGAGGGCCTGGCCCTGCAGCTGCAGGATCGTCATGCCGCCGAAAAGCCAGGCGCCGATCAGGACGCGCAGCGGCCGCCATGTCGCAAAGACGACCAGTGCCAGCGAGATCCAGCCTTTGCCGGCCGTCATGTTTTCCACCCAGAGCGGCGTGTAGGC
Source organism: Sinorhizobium sp. 22678 (assembly GCF_052044265.1). Taxonomy (NCBI): domain Bacteria; kingdom Pseudomonadati; phylum Pseudomonadota; class Alphaproteobacteria; order Hyphomicrobiales; family Rhizobiaceae; genus Sinorhizobium; species Sinorhizobium sp. 22678. The sequence goes on from NZ_JBQEMS010000028.1 coordinate 59,204, forward strand.
GACCGAGAGATATGCCCCGGCAAGGCCAGCCATCAGACCACCGAACAGCACCGCCAGATATCTGATCCTGATGACCGGATAGCCGATCGCGTGCGACGTTTCGGGCGACTCTCCGATGGTGCGCAAGATGAGGCCGCCCTTGGTACGGTAAAGGAACCAGGTGATGAGGCCGAACATCGCGATTGCCAGATAGACCATCGGATCGAAGCGGAAGAACATCGGCCCGATCACCGGAATATCGGAGAGAAAGGGGATATGGACGCGCTTCAGCGCATCGATCGGCGCGCTGCCGAAACCGCGCCCGAGAAAGGCCGAAACCCCCGACCCGAATATGGCGAGCGCCAGGCCGGCAGCATATTGGTTGGTCAGGAACGTCAGCGCCAGCACCCCGAAGAGAAGCGAGGTGGCGGCACCGGCGAGTGCCCCGGCTGCGATGGCTACGGGCATCGGCAGGCCGGCGATCACCGCCCAGAAGGCGAAGGCCGCCCCCATCAGCATCATGCCTTCGAGGCCCAGGTTGAGCACTCCGGACTTCTCGACGACGAGCTCGCCAAGCGCTGCGAATATCAGTGGCGTCGCCGCGATAATGGTTCCGGTGAAAATGGCAATGAAAAGATCCATCAGGCGTGCTCCGGAAGGCGAAGACGGTAGTAGATGAAGAAATCGGCGGCCAGCAGGAAGAACAGGAGGATGCCCTGGAAGATGCGAGTGAGCGCCGCCGGCAGGCCGAGGGTCATCTGAACGGTCTCGCCGCCGAGGAAGAGGAGCGACATCAGCAGTCCCCCGAGCACGATGCCGAAGGCGTTCAGCCGTCCGATGAAGGCGACGATGATGGCGGCAAAGCCGTAACCGGGCGAGATCTGGGGCGATAATTGTCCGAGCGGACCGGCCACTTCCGCCATACCGGCGATGCCTGCCGCCGCGCCGCCCGCAAGCAGCCCTGTCCAGACTGCGGAGGATTCGCGAAAGCCCGCATAGCGTGCCGCCAGGGGGGCGGCGCCGCTCACCGACATCTTGTAGCCGAGGAAGCTGCGATCGGTGAAGAGCCACATCAAGACGACTGCCACGACCGTGATGAAGATCGACGGATTGAGCCGGTAGGCATAATCGAAAGGTTCGAACATCGCCGCCGCCGGCAGGAGCGCCGTTTGCGGATAGTTGAACCCGGCCGGATCGCGCCACGGGCCGTGGACCAGAAAGGACAGCAACAGCGTCGCGATATAGGTCAGCATGAGCGTGACGAGGATCTCGTTGGTGTTCATGCGGGCTCTGAGAAATGCCGGGATCGCTGCCCATGCCATGCCGGCGCCTGCGCCTGCGAGAAACATGAGGGGAATGAGGAGCGGGCTCTCGGGCTCGGGATAGAAGAGGCCGACGCCACAGGCTGCGACAGCGCCGATAATGAGTTGCCCCTCGGCGCCGATGTTCCAGATGTTGGCACGGAATCCGACGGCCAGTCCGCAGGCGATCAGGATCAGAGGCGAGGCCTTGAGCAGCCACTCCGAAAGGCCGTTGATGGAATTGATGGGCGCGACGAAGAAGGCGTGCAGCGTCGCCAGCGGATCATAGCCGAGCGCGGCAAACAGTAAGGACCCTGCAAGGAAGGTCAGCACCGTGGCGACCACCGGAGCGGCGATCCGCATCTGCGCGGATGGTTCCTGCCTTTGTTCAATCCTCAAGGGCAACTTCGGTTCTCCTCGTTTCGCCATGGCCGACCCGGGTCATCAAGAGGCCGATCTCTTCGCGATTGGTTTGCTTTCTGATCAATGGCGGCGAAACGCGGCCGTTGGAAATGACCAGCAACCGGTCGCAGATCTCGAACAACTCATCGAGCTCTTCCGATACGACCAGCACCGCTGCGCCGGCGCGGCTGAGATCGACGAGCGTCTGGCGGATGAAGGCGGCTGCACCGACATCCACGCCCCAGGTCGGCTGGGACACGAGAAGAACCTTCGGCTCCAGGGTGAGCTCGCGCCCGACGATGAATTTCTGCAGGTTGCCCCCGGAGAGGCTTTGCGCGCTCGCTTGCGGTCCATTCGCCTTTACCTTGAAGCGCTCGATAACGCGCCTCGCAAAATCGCCGGCCCTCCTGCGGTCGACGAGGGCGTTGCGTACGAGGCCAGCCCGGTGGGCCGTCAGCACGGCGTTCTCCCACAGGGAGTGGGGCGGCACCGCGCCACGGCCGAGGCGTTCCTCCGGGACGAAGGCCATGCCGAGCTTGCGCCGTTCGCCGGCGCTGAGATGGCCGGACGGTCTGCCGCCGATGAGGATCGTCTCCGCACGCGGATGGGTCCGCTCGCCGCTCAACAGCGCGATCAGCTCCGCCTGGCCGTTACCCGACACACCGGCCAGTCCGACGACCTCGCCGCCATGCACTCCGAGGGATACATCCGTCAGCTCGGTGCCGTACTTGTCCCGGGCGGGAGCGGACAGCCCGCGGACTTCCAGCAGCGGCTTGGCGCTGGGGGCCGAAGGGCTCACATGCATTTGCGGAAGCTGCGAGCCGACCATCATCCGGGCGAGCTCCAGCGATGTCGATTCCTTGGGTTTTGCCGTGCCGGTCACCTTGCCGTTGCGCAGCACCGTGGCGGTGTCGCAAAGTTCCTGCACTTCATCGAGCTTGTGGCTGATATAGACGATGCTGCAGCCTTCGCTTGCCAGTTGGCGAAGCGTTTCGAAGAGCTTCACCACGGCTTGCGGCGTAAGCACCGAGGTCGGCTCGTCCAGGATCAAAAGCTTGGGTGACTGCAGGAGGCAACGTACGATCTCCACGCGTTGCCGCTCGCCGACGGAGAGATCGTGCACCCTGCGGTGCGGATCGATGGGCATGCCGTAGCGCGCCGACAAGGCCTTGATCTCAGCCGCGAGCCGGTCGAGATCGAAAGTGCCTTTGACCGCCAGGGCGATATTCTCGACCACCGAGACGGATTCGAATAGCGCGAAATGCTGGTAGACCATTTCGATCCCGAGCGAGCGCGAGATTGCGGGATTGTGCGCCTCGATCCGTCTGCCGTCGCAATAGATCTCGCCCGAGTCGGCTTGAGCTGCGCCATAGATGATCTTCATCAGCGTCGATTTGCCGGCGCCGTTCTCTCCGAGGACGGCGTGTATCTCTCCCGGCAGGATCGACAGCGAGACGGCGTCGTTCGCGACGGTACCGGGATAGCACTTGGTAATGCTGCGCAGTTCGAGGCGGGGGATCATGGCCGCTCCTGCCGTGGTTGTGCGTTGGCGACGACGTGGCCGCGACGCGGATTCCGCCGGTCACGCCGATTTCAGGACGCGGCTCAGCTGAGCTTGCCGATCATCCCCCTGACGAACCAGTTCATCCCGCGGATGTCGCTGTCCGAAAGAACCGACCCGGCAGCGACCTTGACGTTGCCGTCCTGGTCCTTGAGCTCGCCGGCATAGGGATGAATCTTGCCCGCTGCGATATCGGCTTCGAGCTGCTTCAATTTGGCCTGGATGTCGGCAGGGATCGCCTCGTTATAGGGGGCCATCTTGACGACGCCGGCGGCAAGCCCGTCCCACCGCGCCTCAGCCTTCCAGTTGCCTTCCGCTACGCCCCTTGCGGCGCGCAGATACTCACTTGACCAGTCGAGGGTAAAGGCTGTGAGTTGCTTGCCCGAGCCGAACTTGGCCATGTCGCTGGCGTAGCCGATCGACCAGGCGCCGCCTTCACCGGCCACCTGTACGCCGGTTGCCGTATCGGTCATCGAACAGATGACGTCGCAGCCTTGCGACAGGAGCGTGTTGGCCGCTTCCTTCTCCTTGCCCGGGTCGAACCAGGAGTTGAGGAAGATGGCGTTGCAGGTGACCTCCGGATTGACGCTCTGCGCGCCGAGAAGAAGCGCATTCGCCGGCCCGACAATGTCGGGGATCGGGAACCCGCCGATGAAGCCGATCTTGCCGGACTTGCTCATATGCCCGCCGGCCGCGCCGGCGACGAAGGTGCCCTCGTAATATTTGGCCTCGAAGGTGCCGAGGTTCGCGCGGTGCACGATGCCCGAACAGTGCTCGAACGCCGTCTTGGGGAAGCGCGGCGCCACCTTCTGCATCGGCGTGCCGTGCGAGAAGCTGGTCCCGAAAATCAGCTGATTTCCGGAGGCGGCGAGCTCGCGGAACACGCGTTCGGCATCCTGGGGCATGAAGATGTTGTCAATGACCGTTATGGCGACCTTGTCGCCGAATTCCTTCCTGATCGCGTCGACGCCCAGGCTGTGCTGTTTGGTCCAGCCGATCTCGGCGATCGGCGAGACGTAGACGACGCCGATCTTTAACGGCTCCTCTGCGCTCGCGAAGGTGGCAAGGCTTCCGGTTCCGAGTGCCACACCGGTCGCGCCGGAATATCGAAGGAATTGTCGTCTGGTCAGGTTGAACATGGCAGTAACCCCTTTGTCGGTTCGTGTCGTTTCTCCGGCTTGTGGCCGCCGGATCTATTTCGTGGCGTGGACGTGGCGGCTCGCGCCGGCCCCGCCGCTTTCTCCCGTTTTCTTGCGTGGCGCCGGCTTGGACGCCTCATCGGCTTTGCCGTCGAGATAGGGCTGCAGCGCCTCCCGCGGCGTCAGCTCCGGAAAGACCTGCCGATCCATGATATAGCCGCGCACGACGCTGCGGTGATGGGTGTCGATCAACTCCATGACAGGCTTCAGCCGGCCCTTTTCGAGCAGGTCGATCACGCGCTGGTGGTCGTCCAGCAGATTGCAATAGTCGAAATCGGCGGAGATCAACGAGCGCAGGAGCGTGGTGCGCCGCACGAGCTGCGCGTGAATTTCCTGCATGACCTTGTTACGGCTGAGGCGGACGAAGAGAGTATGAAACTCCTGGCCGAGAACGTCGGCAAGCGCGTCGTTGCCGGATGCGACGGCCTGGCGCTGCCGCTCGACGTGCTGGCGCAACTCGGCGAAGCCGGCGGGCCCCAGCCGGTCGCAGAGCTGGGCGGCGACGCCCTGTTCCACGAGCGTCAGCGCGTCGTAGATCTCCATCGCTTCTTGCATGCTCGGGCGTGCGACGAAGGCGCCGCGATTGCGCTCGATCTGCGCCAGCCCGTCGTCGGCAAGCCTGATCAGCGCCTGGCGGATGACGATGCGGCTGACCTCGAAGATTTCGGCCAGTTCGCGCTCACCGAGCTTGCATCCGGGTACGAGCCGGTGATCGATAATCGCCCGGGTCAGGATGTCGGCAATCGCCTGCGAACGGCTGCTCATGACAGGTCTCTCCATCTCCCGCAGAAAAATCTGCGGGACGGTCGCACCGGAGCATTGCACGGCCGCATATCCGGCGTTACGAATTCCATATCGGTATTCAATCAAATCAAGCTGTCAATCAAAAAACGCATTTTGCCATGCAATTTTTTGTTGATTGGTATCCAATCTTGTGGTTCCAATGAGTCCATCACGGAGCTAGGTTCATAGGGAAGTGCTAGCCAGGGAGGATGCGATGAGCAGAACTGCCCTTTGTAGCGATCGAGTTCTTCTTAATGATTGCGATGTCGCCGCGGACCTGACGTCGTCGGCCGTGCCCCTTTACCCGCGCCTGATCGCTGTTGACCTCGCCACCCAGTGCCGTGGGCGGCTATCGCCGGCAGGTGGTTCGCAGCGGTAGCAGCGAGCCGGTGAATTCCGACAGCCGTTAGGGTTTCTAACCGCTTGATGACCAGACGCCATTCACGGAGATGAACGACATGAGCCCGACCAAATGCCAGGACCAGGTGGTTCTCGATCTGTGGCACCCGCTGGCGGCAGTGGACGAGGTGCCGGCGGGGACGGTTCAGGACACGGTGCTGCTCGAGGAGCGCATCAGCTATGTTTCGGATGGCGAAGGCAAGGCGGCCGTCTGGCGTTCGCGCCCGGAGCTCCCTGTCGGCAGTCCGGTCGATATCGGTACGCTCGGCGGCTGTCTGCCGATCAAACTTGCCTATGGCTATATCTGGACCTCGCTGGGGACCCCGCCCGCCGAGCTGTTTCCCATTCCCGAATATGCGGAGGCCGATCGGCGCAGGCTCAATGCCGCCACCATCGGAGTCAATGTTTCGGCACCCCGCGCTATCGAGAATTTCCTCGACATGGGCCACTTTCCTTATGTCCATACCGATATTCTGGGAGCCGAACCCCATACGGAGGTCAAGGAATACGACGTCGAGCTTTCGGTCGAGCGCGACGAGATCGTCGCCACGCGCTGTCGCTTCTTCCAACCGATGGCCTCGACCGCATCGACCGGGGGCGCCGATGTCGAATATATCTATCGGGTGCCGCATCCCTATTGTTCGGTGCTGTACAAATCCAGCCCCATCGACGAGAGCCGCCTCGACGTCATTGCCGTTTTCCTTCAGCCGGTCGATCAGGAGCATGTCCGCGCGCATATGATGCTCTGTGTCCTCGACGAAGAGAACGAAGACAAGGTGATCAAGCGCTTCCAGCAAACGATATTCGGCCAGGACAAGCCGATCCTGGAGAACCAGTTTCCGAAGCGTCTGCCGCTCGACCCGCGGGCCGAGACGCCGATCCGCGCCGACAAGTCGGCGATCGCCTACCGCCGTTGGCTCAGCCAGAAGGGCGTGACCTACGGGGTCATCCCGGCCGCCACCTGACGTTTCAGAATTCCGGAGAGAACGATGCTCGATACAGCCAAGACCAGATGGCATCCCGTTGCCGCGTCCTATGATCTGCCGTTCCGCCACGTCTTCCACGCCCAGTTGCTCGGCCGCGAGTTCGCCGTCTGGCGTGCCGACGACGGCTACGTCAATATCTGGGAGAACCGATGCCTGCACCGCGGCGTCCGCCTCTCGATCGGCATCAACGATGGCCGCGAGTTGAAGTGTCAGTATCACGGCTGGCGCTATTCCAACCGCACCGCCGGCTGTACCTATATTCCGGCGCACCCGGCCGACGCTCCGGCCCGCACCATTACCAACCGTACCTTTGCGGGCGTCGAGCGCTATGGCCTCGTCTGGTCGGCGGAGGAGCCTCAAGGGGACGTGCCGGACGTTGCGGGCCTCGCCGAAGGCGATCTTCTCGCCCTTCGCGGCATTCCGGTCAATGCGCCGGCCGATGTCGTGGTAGCGGCCCTGACGGGCTATCGCTTTCAGCCGAACGGCTGCCTCGAAGGCACAGCGGCAGATATGTCGCTTAAGGCGAGCGACGGCTTCTCGGTAGCGCTTACGGCCCGCGAAGACGGCGCCGAGACGCTTGCCGTCTTCTTCGTCCAGCCGGTCGACTCCAACCGTTCGGTCATCCGCGGCGTACTCGACGGCTCGCCGCGCGGCGCCGAGCGGATCGCCGTTCTGCGCCATCACAACGAGCGGCTTTCGAAGCTTCGCGAGATCGTCGAGCGCGAGGCGGCCGCCGCACCGCAGCCGGCGCCGCTCGAGCCGGTGATCGAGCGCGTCTCGCCGGAACTTGCGGAGATGCCGGAAATGACCGCCCACGGCCGCAAGGCGACGGTCCGTGTAACGGTCGCGCGTAAGTGGATGGCTGCCGAGGGCATCGCGGCGTTCGAGCTTCGCCCGGTCAAGGGCCTGCTGCCGACTTTCCAGCCCGGCGCCCATATCGACGTTCACTTGCCGAATGGCCTCATCCGGCAATATTCGATCACCAATGGCCCGGGCGAAAGCGACAGCTACGTCATCGGCGTCAAGCTGGAGCGGGATTCGAAGGGCGGCTCGCTCTGCATGCATGAGACGCTTCGCGAGGGCGATGTCCTGGCGATTTCGGAGCCGCGCAACAATTTCCCGCTGCGCCGCGATGCCGAGAAGACGATTTTCGTCGCCGGCGGCATCGGCGTCACGCCGCTGATTGCCATGGCACAGGCCCTCAAGAACCAGAACCTGGACTTCGCCTTCCACTACTTCGCCCAGAAACAGGAACAGCTCGCCTTTCCGGAAAAGACCGCTCTCCTCGGCGAGGCGCTGAAGCCTCACCTCGGACTCCGTCCGGACGCGACTGCCGCCGAGCTCGAGGGAATTCTTTCCGGGTATCGGCCCGGCATGCACCTCTATCTCTGCGGTCCGGGGCCAATGCTCGAGGCGGCCCGCCGGATCGCGGCGGATCGCGGCTGGCCGGAAACGGCGGTGCATTTCGAATATTTCAAGAACACCAACACGATCGACGACAGTTCGAGCTTCGAGGTGGCGCTTGCGCGCTCCTGCGTGACGTTGAAGGTCCCCGCCGGCAGGACGATCCTGGAGGTGATGCGCGAAGCCGGCATCGACATGCCGTCGTCCTGCGAGCAAGGCGCCTGCGGCACCTGTCTTGCGACCGTGATCGAGGGTGAGCCCGATCACCAGGACGTCTACCTCAACGATGCCGAGCGCAGGTCCGGCACCAAGATCATGACCTGTGTGTCGCGCGCCAAATCCGCGCGCCTCGTCCTCGATCTCTAGGAGCTGCCGGATGATCACCCTCTACGATTACGAACTCTCGGGCAATTGCTACAAGCTCAGACTTCTGATGAGCATGCTCGCCATCGAGTACAAGACGGTACCGGTCGATTTCTATCCCGGCCGCGAACACAAGTCGGATTGGTTCCTGAAGCTCAATCCGCTTGGACAGCTGCCGGTGATCGAGGATGAAGGACTGGTGCTGCGCGACGCGCAGGCTATCCTCGTCTATCTAGCCTCCAAATATGATCCCTCCGGCACCTGGTACCCGCGCAACGATCCGGCGCTTCTCGGCGAGATCGGCCAGTGGCTCGCCTTTGCGGACGGCATCACCGGCACGGCTTCAGCCGCGCGTCTCCATGACGGCCTGTTCTACGATCTGGACGTCGAGGCGGCTCGGGCCGGCGCTCACAGGCTGTTTCGCATCCTCGACGAGCATCTCTGGTTCGGCGAGCAGGAAGGGCGTGACTGGATATGCTCGGCGCCGCATCCGACCGTGGCCGATATCGCCTGTTTCCCCTACATCATGCTTTCGGAAGAGGGGGGCATTCCCCGGCAGGATTATCCGGCAATCCGTCGTTGGTGCGATCGCCTCAAGCGGATCAAGGGCTTCACGGTCATGTCGGGTGTGTTCCCGGCCGGGCCGGCGCGTGTCGCTTAGAGAGAACCGCCGCGGCGCCGGCATCGTCGTCGATCCCGGCCCCGGGGGATGCCATGGGTAGGCCGTATCCCCGGCGCCTTCCGATATGTCGCTTGGCATGCGATAGCTTTTGTTGACGCGGACCTGCCTTAAGTAGCGTGCCGGCGTGATGTCGATATCGAGCACGTTCATGATTTTAGGTCGACCCGACCTAAATCATCGTGATCTACTGCGGGAACGGTGCCTTAAAGCAGGAGACGGAGGGAGAATGCCCGAAAAGCACGATCACGATCATCAAGGAGAGGACCACTGGAGGAACAACGGCGTTCGCGTCATCAAGGGTGACCAGCTCGACGCCAACACGGCTCAGACGCCGGGCATGTATCGGCAGGCGGCCATCAACCATGCCCGCGTCGGCGCCCAGAAGATCTGGGCCGGAACGGTTGCGATCGAGCCCGATGCCAAGACCGGCGTGCATCATCACGGGCCGCTTGAAAGCGTGATCTTCGTGCTTCGCGGCAAGGCGCGCATGCGTTGGGGCGACAGGCTCGAATATGTCGCCGAAGCCGGACCCGGTGATTTCATCTACGTGCCGCCATACGTGCCGCACCAGGAAATCAATGCGGATCCGGAAAATCCGCTCGAATGCGTGCTGGTCCGGTCCGATAACGAGGCGGTCGTGGTCAACATCACCGATGTCGATCCGGTCGAAAAGCCAGAGGAAGTCTACTGGGTGGATCCGATCCACAAACATCCCGGCTGATCCGGGTTTTTTCTAGAGTCTGTCAGGTTTATGTTGAAACATATCCTGCATGCCTGAGATAGGCGGCGCATTCGTGCGGGTTGAAGGCTTTGAGGACTTCGCCGAGGCGTCTCCATGTCGCGTCGACGCTGCGCTCGTCGGATTTGCGCAGCAGGGTCTTCAGTTTGGCGAACATCATCTCGATCGGATTGAGGTCGGGGCTGTAAGGCGGCAGGAAGAACAGATGGGCGCCGGCATCGCGGATGGCGTTGCGCGCAGGCTTGCCCTTATGGCTGCCGAGATTGTCGAGGATGACGATATCGCCGGGACTGAGGGTTGGTGCCAGGCATTGCTCGACCCACGCGGTGAAGGCAATGCCGTTGATCGGGCCATCGAGCACGAAGGGCGCGACGATGCGGTCGTGGCGCAGCCCGGCGAGGAAGGTCAGCGTCTTCCAATGGCCATGCGGTATTCTGGCGAAAAGCGGCTGGCCGCGCTGACACCAGCCGCGGGTGCGCGTCATGTTGGTTTTGACCCAGGTTTCGTCGACGAACACCAGGCGGCGCGGATCAAGTCGATGTTGATGGGTCTTCCAGCGGCTTCGGAACCGCGCCACCTTCGGCCTGTCCTGTTCGCTGGCGATCAGCGTTTTTTTTAAATGTCTTGCCTTCGCGGCGCAGGAAACGCCAAACGGTGTCGTGAGAGACATCGATCCCGGCCGCCTTCAGATCGGCGGCAAGCGCCCGCACCGTCCAATCGGGCTTGGCCGCCAGCCGACGGTGAACCTCATCGGCCGCCGCGCCCCGCAGCATGGGTTTGACATGGCCACCCATCTTGGCCGGCGCCAAACCGCGGCCGGACCGGTCGAGCTGGCCGATCCGCACCGCCGTCGCCGCTGATATTCCAAAGCGCAACGCTGCCGCCCGCACCGTCATGCCTCCTGCCAAGGCGTCGGCGACGCGCTGGCGTAAATCAAGAGAAAGAGGTCGCGCCATCATTGCTGGCCTCCTCACCAGCAATGATCTTGAATCACAATCGAAGCAAAAAGGGAATCCCGGTTCGATTCAGCTTAAGGCTGACCGACTCTAGGGC
>NZ_JBQEMS010000029.1:0-67673 GCF_052044265.1 Sinorhizobium sp. 22678
GTGCCGGCGGCGCCGGAGGCTGAATATTGCTTGATGCCTAATTTCTCCAGGACAAATAGATCCGTGCCGTCCTGGAAGTCCATCACGGAGTCCCGTCCGACGAGCGAACCCGCGCCCTTGAAGACGAAGCGGTCGGCATCGGCGCCACCCCACAGGATGTCGCTTCCCGCGTCGCCAAGCAGGGTATCTCTGCCCGCGTCGCCGCGAAGCGTGTCGTTTCCGTCTCCGGCAATGACAAGGTCGTTGCCGAGGCCGCCAGCAAGCACGTCGTCGCCAGCTTCGCCCGTCAGGATATCGTCTCCGGCATCCCCGAATGCCCGATCGTTGCCGGCGCCTGCGGCAATCCGATCGTTACCGTTACCGCCGTGGGCTTCGTCGATGCCGCCCTCGGAGTCGAGCACGTCATTCCCATCACCGCCATCGAGGTAGTTGTTCCCGTCGCCGCCATCGACGATGTCGTCGCCGATGCCGCCATAGACCCGGTCGTTTCCGGATTGCCCCTTCAGGGCGTCATTGCCCTCTTCGCCGTAGATCGTATCGTTGCCGGCACCACCACCGACCGCCTGCTGCGTCAGCTTGCCCGTTGCGAGATCAATGCGGTTGTTGAAGCCGTCGTTTCCAGAGCCGGCATAGATGATGTCGTCTCCCGCTCCGGCGTCGATGTATTCCTCGCCGGCGCCCCCATAGATCTTGTCGTTACCGGCACCCGCCAGGACGTGGTCATGGCCATCGCCGCCGTTGATGATGTCATTGCCGTCTTCGCCGGAAAAGATATCGTTGCCGAGCCCGCCGATCAGCGTGTCGGCGCCAGCGCCGCCGTCGAAACTGTCATTGCCGTCGCCGCCTTCCGCGTAGTCATCACCCGCTCCGGCCTTGAAAAAGTCGTTGCCAAGTCCGCCATAGAGCCAGTCGTTGCCAAGCCCGCCGTCGAGATAGTCGTCACCGGCATTACCCCAGAGGTAATCGTTCCCATCATAGCCACGAAGCGCGTCCGCAAGATTTGTCCCCATGAGCCTGTTGGCGACATTGGTTCCATTGATGTTCATTCGTTTATCCCCTGGTATTCTGCCGTGGGTTGCGAAGGTCGAATGAGGCAACGGTGACATGCCTTGCGAGCGAATTGCGCATTTGCAAGCAAGCCATTGCTTCTACATGATGAAAATCGATCCTAGTTGGTCGGGAAACGGAACGTGAGGTCCTTGAGCGCCCATTTCCGGTCGCCAAGGAGACCGTCGATATAGGCGTTACGAGTCGTTTCATAGGTCGCCGTGGCAGGCATTGTTTTTCCAGGCTCGCGGGATTGAAAGTCAGTTCAGTACCCCGAGCTCGATGCCCCGAGATCTGAAACGCAGCTACCTTATAGCTCAGCTGCATTAACATCTTAATTCGGCCTGATGGGGGGAAAGGCAGACCAGATGGCTTAGACCTGATGGATAGTGCCCGCCCCTGTATGTGGGCCGGTACGATCCAAATCACGGTGTGACCAAGCGAGCGCCCAACGCAATTGGCCGTATGCGCCGCCTAGACCATTAATTGCGCGTATTTCTGAGTATTGAGGTTTTCGGCAGGAGCTGGAGATTTGGCAAGGCGAATGGCTAAGAATTGTTGGGCGATGCGAAATTGTCGAACCTCGTCGTGGAGACCGTGATTGTCCAACGATCAGAAGGCACGGATTGTAGCGGAGAGCCTTCACCCGGTGAGCGGGTTGTTGATGTTCCGCGCGTCATGATTTCATCATCCAGGGACGGATTGCCTGTTAGTCGCCGTCAGGGGCTGCCCATTGCAGCTGGAATAGGATGCTGTCGTCGCGTGACGGGAACCAGCAGTGGGCATCGAGGCCAGCTGTTTTTGCCTCGCCGCTTGGGTCCTTTAGAACGTAGCACCCCGCATACGTCTTCACGGACTTGCAAAGCCTCTCCAGATCCGAATGGCGGATGTTTCTGACGAGAACTGGCTGAAAAAATTCTTCCATTGGTCGCTCCCCTGCGATCCGGTCGGCAGAGAGCATTAACGAAAGCTAATAATGGAGAGATCAAGGCAGGGGGGCGGAATAAGCAGGTCTCCTCGATTTAACGGCTAAGTCTTCGTTCTCCTGGACCGAGATGCCGCCCGGAGACCAACTCGCGACGAGAATTGACGTCGCGTGTGGTACCTTTGGACGATAGTCGTTCTCACTGAACTCCCATCCGCATGTGAGAGAGGGAAACTGGCGATGGCCGCAGCCAAACCTTCCGCTCGATCCGGCCATTGTGATGCACCGGAATGTCCTTGCCGGCATTTCCCGTCGGCTACTCCCGCTTTTTTGTCTGGCCGCTTCGTGCCGGAGGAGCATCGGCGTCTTTGGTGCCGGGTTCGGCGGCTTGATCTGGCAACGGAACGGGTTCGAAATCCATCTCCGGTGGCACTGCCTTCTGCCGGGATGGCGTCTGCTGTTGGGTGAGTTTGCCGTCTTTGGGATCACTCATCGTCGGATTCCTTTCGTGACCCGGTCTCAACCAACCGCATCCGGTAAGGTTCCGCGCAACGGGGAGAGCGTATGATGGCCTACCGCACCGCCAACTCCATCCATCCCGATCCGACGGAAGTCTACGCGCTTCTCATCGCTATGGCGCAGATGCGGACGGCATTCGCCAATCTGCCGATGCCGCCAAGCGGCCGCATCAGATCGCCAATGCGCACATCGCCCATGCTTGCGGCACCTGTCACTCAAGGTGGCGTGAAGATCAATCGCCGGCGCGCACTCGTTGCCGATAGCGCTCCCGATCCTCTTCTGTTGCTCCTGTTGAGAGGTCTTCACCCATTTGCAACCGCTGTGCGACCGCAAGCCATGGTCGACTAGGGTTCTCTTGGGTCCAGAGGATCTTTGCTCGCCGTTCTATCTCGCGATCGTCCACTATCGCCTCCATCGGACGTGGTGACTTTAACACGGCGATGTGGCGGGAACGTGCCTGCCTTGATGGAGCCTTCATAGAACCATGGCTAGTCCGAAATATTCAGACGAGGTAAAATGCGTTGTCGACGCTCTTGATTGTTCTTATCGCCCGGCCGTTGTTGCAGTTATCAGTCGGGCGGAATTCTAAGTGCGGCCGGCTGCTGCGTCGCAGCTCATGGTAAGGCCACCACGGAGCGTAGACGTCGCGGGGAACGCCGGCAATCGCAGGTAAACTCCGCACTTTGTCATGGACGGCGCCCCCTATAAGGGTTGCTTCACGGTCGGGATGGGTCAGGGCGCCGAGTCTACTCGACGGTTGCCCAAACTCTTGTCCTGGGATTGGCTACCCAATGGTGACGATGCGTCGGAAGGCTGCCTCGATCTGGCTGCGGACATAGGTCGGACCCGTCCAAATTTTTGCCCGAGGTTTCCTTCTCCGCTCTCGGCGCCCTGATTCTTCCCGATCCTTGAGGATGGATGCGGCTTTACGCTGCCGGTGACGCCGTTGCGGCTTCCGTTCGACAGGCGACGTCCCAAAGAAAACCGACCAGTTCTCGAGCAATCGCAGTGATGGCGACATTGCTTTTTTTGCCCGATCCCACCAGCTTCCGATAACGCGTGTTCAGCCGAACCTGCGCTTTCCATGCAATGTCATTCATCGGCTGCGGGATCTCGGGACGGCGCTTGTGTATCCAGTTTCCCACCTTGACGCTCCCGCGATAACACCAAGCCGCTTCAAACAACAGGGCGCGCAAGGCGGAGTTGCCTTTCTTGGTTATTCCGCGCGATCGGATGGATCCGCCGCTCGAGTGCTCCCCCGGAACGAGGCCGAGATAGGCCATGAGTTTGCGGGGATTATCGAACCGCGAGAACATCCCGACCTCGGCGACAAGCGTTGCCGCAATGACAAGGCCGACACCCTTGAAAGCCTGCAAGTTCAACACCGTGCGACCCAGCGACCAAGTTTGTGAAACCAGCGCGATTTGCTCTTCCAGCTCCTTCTTGCGGGCTTCGGCCTGTTCCAGGCGATTGAGGTAGCTTTGAAATGCAATCTGCTGCGCTTGATGAGAAAATTGTCGATTACGAAGCCATGTCCGATGTCTGGAGGTCCAGGACTTGGCCGGATAGCGCAGATCGTGCTTCAACAAAAACAGCTGAACCAATGTGCGAGCCTTGCGCGCATCGTGGGACGCGACGGAACGCGCGCGCACCAGATCTCGCATCGCCTCATGCACCGGGTCCGGCACCCAGACCGATGTGAGTTCGCCTGCACGCAACAACCGCGCGAGCATTACGGCATCGCGGGTGTCCTTCTTCTGGCGGTTGCCCGGCCGCACGGGGGTATGGCTTGGCGCGACGACCCTGCAATCAAAACCAAGCCCCTCGATCTGTCGGAAGACGTTATATCCACACGGGCCGGCATCGTAGGCGAACTCTAGGAGGCCGTGCCGATCTCCAAGCTTCCTCACTAGCTTGGAGATCGCGTCTGGTTCGTTTGCGATCGTACCAATGAGGCGAACCTCACCCGACCTTCCCGCTTCGGCAAGGGCCACGGAAATAGAGTCCTTATGGACGTCCAGTCCAATATATGCATCGTAATCACTCATGACGGATACATCCTTCTCCCGACCGAAATGGCCGCCGGCCATGCTGCCCTCAAAGCACGCCTTCGCAAGAAGAAATGGTCATAGCATCTGGCTCTTCGCTGGCGCTGACACCGGCGCGGAGACCCTGGCGCGTGCCATGACGATCATCGAGACGGCCAAGATGAACGGCATCGATCCGCAGGCCTATCTGGCCGACGTGCTCGACCGCATTCACGATCACAAGATCAATAGGCTCGACGAACTGCTCCCGTGGAACTGGGCACCTGTGGCAATCATCTGCGCCGAGGCCGCCTGATGGCTACGGTCACCTATGTCTTCACGATAAACCACGTCGCGAAAAAGCTTGGAGAGGACCCTGAACTCCTTCAGGCGATAGTCAGCAACGACGACAATCTCTCCTATGGCAGTATCATCAGCGTCTACGATGGCACAGACGAGGCACTCACCGCTCTCACTGACGATGGGGTTGACGAGCTGAGACAAATGCTCGCCCATGCTCGCCGCACCGCTGACGAATGGAACGACTTCCTCGAAGCCTTCGTCGATGACGAAGAGCTCATCGCGCGCATCAAAGCGAAATCCCCGCGGTAACAACGTAACAACCGGGCGGTTACGCCTCTTGCGAAAGCTTTGCGTGGAAAGATGATTGCGATGGTCAGGGCCGCTGGAGGGCGCTTCAAGCGTTTCGAAACAATAGGGAAGGCACCGTGAAGGACCGTACGCGTGAAGCGAACGGGAGGCGGCCTTCCCGCGTTTTGGAATTATAGACGAAGACGCGAATGACAGAGCTCCCGCGCCACGTGTTGGAGCAACGACTGAGTTGCCGCACGACAGGGGACGGTGGCCCGGTTTCGGGAAGCGTTCCCTCGCGCTCGCTGGAGCGACCGTCTGAATGCCTGTTCGTACCCGGCCGCACAGCTCAAAAACGCATTAGCCGCTGGCTGGCCGAAATGGAAGCGGAAGCCGACGCGTTTGCCGACGAGAAGGGCAGGGATGCCTTCGTATTCAATCCGTTCGAAAGCCGATATCTCAAGTTCTCAAGTCAGCACCTGCATCGTTCGAAATCCGTTTTTTCTCGTCTGCGCAGCCTGAACGAGGAATGACTCTAAATAGGGGCTGGGCTGCGCCGTCTAGAGTGCGTTGCGCAGACGCTCTGTGCGAATTCTCAGCGGCCGAGCCGATAGCTGCAGGTGGAACTCCCAGTCGTGATCCCTGACTCTGCTTCATGGGGTATCCGTGGGCGGCCGGCGCCGTCATGGGTGTCTTTTCGTCGACGCCCGTTAGCGCTTAGTTTTTGAGGCGAGGACGACGTAGACGGCATTTCCAGCCGTAACAACGGCGTCAGCCGCGTCATCTGAGATTTCGATATCTGAACTTGCCCTCGATCATTCAATGGTGCCCGCAACAGAAGCGAGGCGGGGCGCGACTTTGCAGTCTCAAAGACGGAAACAGGAGCGCAATGCCTTCCTATGGCTTCCTGATGAGCTTCCTGATGAGCGGGGCGCCTAACATACTCCTACAAAAGGTGAATAGGCGATACCGGGCTTACCTCGAAGATGGTAGCTATGCCTCTCATTCGGTAATTGCCAAATGGCGCCCCCCATCACTTAATTCGAGGGTTAAGGTGATTAGACCTGACGGTCGCATATTATTTTGAGGAGACGAAACGACATCCACCGTCGCCGGTGTGGAACAGTAGATGTGCAATAGCGTGTGACGTTCCCCCTTTGTCGCGAACCCGATCTTCTTCGACGTGGGCTGTTGAAAGACGTGGTTTGCCGACCAATCGGCCTTCGTTGATGGGAGACGATTTGCCCCGCGGCGTCGGCCCGGCTGCATGCGCCATTTGCCAATTGGATCAACATGGCCGGAATAGTGCTGATCCGTTGGGACAGCAGAGGACTCCAGTTCCAAATGTAAATCGTGCAGGCAATTCGTCATGACGTATGCCCGCGATCTTTGTTGATGTGTTCTTCAGGACCATCTACTGGAAGATTGTATTCGTTCTTTGATCGATAACTAATTTTCGGGGAGTAACGGTCCGAGGGAATAAGCCGAAGCTCGCGTAAAACATTTATAGTAAAATCTCGGCCGGAAATTGCTTCCTTGGTCCGTGCAGTTCTTTGGCAAATTTATCTGTCTAGCGGTACCAGAGGGAATCGGCAATGGCTTCATCAATACCGGATTTAGGGAAAGTGTCGGCATTCACGAATGAGCCGCATCGCGCGAAAAGTGCCTCGCCAGCGGCAAACGGAGGGAAAGAGCAGTCATTCGAAAACGCAGACAAGCCGTGCTTGCTTGTCCTTGATAGTAGGGCGTTAGGTCGCGAATGCCTGGCCAGAACCCTCATTAATCACGGTATAGGGATGGCTGTTGCCGCCTTCGGATCGATTGACGATTGGCGGGAGATGAAGGGCAACCGTCCCCCCATTGCAGCCGTCCTCCTCAATAGCGGTGCGCGCAAACTCCGCGAGATTGAGACAGAAATTCCTAGGCTCGCATCCGAGTTTCGCCCCGCACCCGTCGTTGTCCTGTCCGACAGCGACGACATCACCCAAATCTTGCGGGTTCTTGAAAGCGGCGCGCAAGGCTATATCCCGACATCTGTCGGCGTGGACGTGTGCATTGAAGCGATCGGTTTGGCGATCGCGGGCGGCGTCTTTGTGCCGGCGAGCAGTGTTCTCGCGGCACGCCACCTGATCGCGACTGAGAGGCAGGAAGTTTCGCCGCTAGTGGGGATGTTCACCGTACGTCAAGCGGAAGTGGTCGAGGCGCTACGAAAAGGCAAGGCGAACAAGATCATAGCCTACGAACTCAAGCTCCGCGAAAGCACGGTCAAGGTCCATGTGCGCCATATCATGAAAAAACTGAAGGTTACCAACCGAACCGAGGTAGCTTGTAAGCTGAACGGCCTCTTTTCAGGCGATACACCCACCTCCTGAGCCACTTAGTCCGTTCAGGCCGATCGTACGCGCTTGCACAAGGCTGCGCTGATCCAAATAGTTAGGCAGGACTGCGCAATGAGCCTAACAGAGCGGCCAGTGTGTATTCCTTAGCGTCATCGCGCATCCGTGGCGTTGAACAAACATTCGCGCACAGGACGTGTCAAATGTTCAAATGCAACGATTTTGATGCCCAACAAAGGCCGATCGCCCGATCGCCATCCCTCATCGGTCGACCAGGCCTCTCATCTTAGCCCAAGCCGGCAAGCTGTCGAGCAACTGTTCCCCAGTTCCCGCCACAACCCAACGACAAACGACTGACCCTAAGCCACTGATTGCTCGGAGGGCTCGTGTCCAGGCACTATGAGACCTGAATGGAGAGGGATATGCACTCGATCCTGGAGCCGAACAGGTCTTGCTCCAGGCCGGCGAACGGAAGTCAAGAGGATTTGGTCGTCCCGTCGGAAAATGGAGGAGTCCGCACCGCGACGGTGAAAATGACTTTTGGTGAAGATGGTTTTTTACCGGAATGTAATAGCCCGCGCGGCAGTCCACCTTTTAAGCACATCAATACGCGGCGGGTCGGTAAGCGAGAGGCTCAGGCTGACCAAGCCGTATGGTGCGCATCCTGGCATCCCTGCTTCTGCGGGCATTCACTCTGCTCGTCGAGATCACGGCAAGTGCAATGAAGAAAATCATGCCCGGATCGGCACTCCCAGCACCCAAAGATCCAGCGACGACGGAACCGATCGCGCAAGCCTGCACGCTCGATATCACCGCATTTGCTTCGGGATGAATGTGCCCCTTTAGGCTTCCCATGCCCCTGAGTATAACCAGCAGCAGCGTCACCATCATAGCCCCGCCAACGAGGCCAAGCTGCGAAGCCACTGCAATCGGCCAGCTGGAGGCACGCGAACTGCCCAAGCCGACGCCGAGACCACCCGTCTCGACAAAAGCCTGGAGGCTCTTAATATTCCAGTAGGCACGCTCCTGACCGGACGCGGAACTGGCTTTGTTGAGAACCATGGAATCGATCAGATGGACAAAAGGCGCGAAGAATTCTTCATCGTACTGCACGACTGCCATGACAGTGACGGCTGCGAGCGCAAGCAACGCGATGATCAGGATCTCGTCCTTGTCCATTCGGCCGGACAGAAACGACCACGAAATGGAAAGTGCCACGGGAATGCTCAGTACGACTAGGCCGACATAGGCAACAGAAGACGTGGAAAGAAGCAAGAGGACGAGTAAGAGGAAGGCCAGTGCCTGAGCCACGCGTGACTTTGTCTTTCGCCAATAAACGTAACAAAATGAGAGGCAGACCAGTGAGCCGCCGCCGAAGGACGATGCCTCGGATGCGGCCCCAGTAATGCGCCAAAAGCCATTTTCGATGACCTCGGTAAGCATGGCGTAGCTGGCCGTGCGGATAGGCGACAGGATATCGCCGGCTCCAGCGACCTTGCCCAGCAGATCAAGGAGTCCGAAAACGACGTGAACACTACACCACAGAAGAAATCCGCGTCGGATACTCTCCAACCTATTTTCTTGCAGGAGTAGGACGCATAAGGCGATGGCGGTGAGGCCGCCCAGAACAAAATACCCGGTTTGGGTAATGTTGCCCGAGACCGGCGCAAGCGGAGCCTCGATGACCCCGCGCCTCATGGCTGCCTGAACGAATACGCTCGTCTGTCCCGCAAAAAAGCGCGGAAACAACCATGCGCCGACCACGGCATAGAGCATCAGGCTCGTGAGCACCCAAACCGGTCGAATTTTGCCGAACACGTGACCAAGGTCCCGCCACATGCGCCGTCTGCTGACAACTGCCGTTATCAAAAGCGCGGCGAAGAAGGTGTATATGAGCGGTGACGAGCCTCCAATCGCGCTCAGAGTCATAACTGCAGTGGCACCGAAAGCAAGCGAGACGATGAGGCCAATGATCAATGGAGCGCGGCAATAATAGCCGATCACCAATATCCCCGCACAGATTAAAAGGCCGACGAACGAGATCTGCATGGGCTGCCGGTTCCAACTCTGCAACGCAGACCGAAGGCACGCGAATTGGTCGCAACTTGCCTCATGCAATCCTTGGCAATTGTTGCGCGGAATGCAAGGGCGTCAAACGGAGTAGGGACCTGCAATGATTTGGTGGCCTTTTCGCTTTAGGTCACCTCCGCCCGCCGAGGTCTGCCGACGACGAGCCCATCGCCAAACGCCACTGCACCTCAGCGAACCTATGCAAATATGCCGATGGTTGCGAGGCTGCTTCTCCCGTCTGTCCGGTTCTCCTGGTTCGCGCCACATGCGATGGCCCTGCGAAAGGAGTGGGAGGGTTTACGCCCTCCCCAAAATGGAGAGATTTGCTTTCATCCCCCGGGCCGCTAGCCTGATCGCATACCGCAACTACGGAATTCGGTAAGTGGCCGCGGACTTGCATGTACCAAACCGGATCGGGCGAACAGCACACGCCGTAAGGAGATGATCCGCATCCATGCAATTTGACCTCCAAGATCAAGATCCCGCGAATGTCCAAGGATCCGAGATGACTTCGCTAGGCAAAAAGGTTGTCAGCAGCGCGGCATGGGCAGCCGCCGAGACATGGGGCCGTCAGGTGGCCATGTTCGCCGTCTTCATCATTCTGGCTCGCCATCTGGGTCCGGAGGAATTCGGCCTCGCCACACTCGCCATGGTTGCTCCAACTATTCTAGCAACGGTCGTGACGAGAGGGATACCTGATGCACTTGTACAGCGCGCGGAGATCGAGCCCATTCATGTGGATTCAGCGTTCTGGCTGCTTGTTGCGACCGGTGCAACGCTGAGCGCTCTCATCTGGGGGTTCGCCGGAGTGGTCGCCGAGCTCTTCGGCGAACCGCTTCTCGAGGGCCTTGTGCGCTGGACCGCCATAATTGTCGTGGTTCAGTCCTTGGCGGCAGTTCCAACAGCGGTCCTCAAGCGTGAGCTTAATTTTCGCCTCTTCACACTGCGCACATTGACCGGAACGATGGTCGGCGGAACCGTGGGTTTGACCATGGCGATCGGCGGCTACGGCATGTGGAGCCTGGTCTTGATGCAGGTCGCAAAAGCGATTGTAGAAACAACGGTTATTCTTCTCGGCAGTTCGTGGCGGCCCCGCATGGCGTACTCTTACGCACGTTGCCGCGAATTGTTCGGGTTTGCCGGCCCCATCGTCGTCCAAACTCTATGGACCTTCGTGAACGAAGAGATTCCAAAAGTCATCCTTGGCCTGTTTTTCGGGCCTGTTGCTGTTGGCGTTTACGCCATCGCCCGTCGCCCCCTTGACCTTTTGGGGGAGTTCCTACTCGGTCCTTTGGCGGCGATAACGATGCCCGCCGTGGCCAGAGTTCAACGCGAACCGGACAAGATCGATCACTTCTTCAACACAAGCGTGCGGATGGCCGCAATTGCTGGCTTTCCCGCCTTCGTGGGCTTTGCCGCGATCGCGCCTGTCGCCGTTCCCTTGGTCTTTGGGCCACAATGGACAAGCGCCGTGGTCGCCGTCCAGATCCTCATGATATTGGGATTGCAGCGTACGATCGACAGCTTGTGTGCGTATACGATCCTTGCGCTCGGGCAATCGAGTTTGGTCCTGAAACTAAATATGATTTACACGCTTTTCAGTCTCGTCCTGCTCACCGCCGCAGCACAGATTAGTCTGGAGGCAGTAATTGCTGCGCTCGTCGCCTGTAATTTGCTCCTGCTGCCGGTCTTTCTCTTCTACGTACAGCATACCGCTCATATCGACGTGTCGAAGCCATTGGCAATCTTCCCGAGATTGGCGGGCGCGGCCGCACTCATGTTCGTGATCGTTAGTGCATGGTTGCTGGCCGCCCCGGATGATCTCCCGCAGGCTGTCACAGTGGCAGCAGGGATCGCGATCGGCGCTCCCATCTATATTGCCGCAGCCGTCCTGCTGGTGCGTGCGGACCTGCTCAAAGTCCGCGACATGCTTCTAAGCCTTCGCGAATAGGAGCAACCAGATCATCGGAGAAAATGGCAGCGCTCTCACAAGCACACTGACCAGGTCCCCGCGGCGCTTCCCGGTACCTACCTCGAACCGGCGGCTTGTCAGAATACAATTCGCTGACGCTATCCCACGGAGCCTTGCAGTCGGGCAGTTTATGCTTTTACTACATTAGGGGCGCTCACATGGAAGCGTGCACAGACATTTCTGGTGTCGACCACCAGCTTTGCACCTTCAACGACGGTTCTCCAATCAATGGCATCATGATCTGTCGTGATGACAATGGCATCAAACGAGGCCAGGCGGTCGGCTGAAATATCCACCGAGCGCCGACCTGCTAACGCGGCATACTCTCTTGTGGCGGGAATCTCAGGCACGTAAGGATCGTGGTAGTCAACGACTGCGCCCCGTCGCTCCATCAGGTCGATTAGCCTCAGCGCCGGGCTCTCTCGTGTATCCCCCACATTCTTCTTGTAAGCCATCCCGATCAATAGGATCCGAGATTCGTTCAAGCCGCGGCGGGCTTTGCGGTCCAAAGCCTCCACAAGGCGGTCAACAACGTAGTGCGGCATGTTCGTGTTGACCTCTCCAGCTAATTCTATGAAGCGCGTTGCTACTTCGTACTCGCGAGCCTTCCATGTCAGGTAGAACGGGTCGATGGGGATGCAGTGGCCGCCGAGACCTGGTCCTGGGTAGAACGCCATATATCCAAACGGCTTTGTCTTGGCGGCTTCGATCACTTCCCAAACATCGATGCCCATCCGGTCGAAGATGACCTTCAGCTCGTTGACCAAGGCAATGTTCACGGAGCGAAAAATGTTCTCCGTTAGCTTGACCGCCTCCGCGGTTGCGGTTGAAGTCACGGGAACAGTCCGCACGATAATCTGGCTGTACAGTGCTTGCGCAATTTCCAGTGAAGACGGATCGTCGGCGCCGATCACCTTCGGAACACTGGTGGTAGTGTGCACTTCGTTTCCGGGGTCTTCGCGCTCGGGCGAATATGCAAGAAAAAAATCCTTTCCGAGAACAAGGTTCGTCGCTTCCAGCAGCGGCCGCACGATTTCTCGTGTCGTGCCTGGCCAAGTGGTCGACTCTAAGACGATAAGTTGCCCAGGACGGAGCCGGTCAGCGATGGCCCTTGCGCTGTTTTCGACAAACGACAGGTTTGGCTCCCGATTTCTGGTAAGCGGCGTCGGAACCGCTATCAGGATCGCATCAGGCATGCTCAACGCAGAGAAATCGCTCGTGGCGCGAAACCGCTTGCTGTCAACAGCCTGTTGGATGGCTGGGCCAGCCAGATGCTTTATTCCGCTTTCGCCGCGGTTAAGCAGCGCGACCCGCGACTGGTCGATGTCGAAACCGATAACCCTGAACCCCGCCTCAAGCGAGCTCAGAGCGAGCGGCAATCCGACATATCCAAGCCCCATAATGCCGATCGTGCAGTCCCGCGTCCGGATGCGGTTCAGCAGTTCTTCGGCATCAGGACCAGTGTTCATGTGTTGCATATGCTTTCGTCCCCATGTCGAAAATGGAGCATCGTCTCAATTATTGCAGTGAAGTAGTTCCCGGCAATCAGCAAATTGGATGTATTCTGCGAGGCGCTCTACATCTCAAAAAAGTTGAGTTGCGCCAAAAGGAGAACAGTCGAAATGCTTATCCAGCCGAAGTTGTCAAATAAATCGTTCGCTGCGACACTCAATCTCGAGCGCAGCAAAGAGCCTTTGACATTTCTCCGCTTATGAGCGGGCAGGGCGTGTTGTGGATGACGCCGACGCATCGGCGGCCACTATCGGCTGCTTGGTACAGGTGGGATGATGACACAGTCAATTTTGATCACCGGAGGTGCGGGCAACATCGGCAGCGCACTCACTCGCGCCTTGGTCAAACTCCCTCAGACCCAAGTGGTCGTGGCTGACAACTTGTCGACCGGCAGTCGCGATAAAGTACAAATCGACGCCGGAAACCTGACCGTCATAAAGGCGGATGCGAACGATTTCGACGACATCTCCTCCTTGTTCTATCGCTTCCATTTCACACATGTCTTCCATTTCGCAGCCGTCGTCGGCGTGCAGCGCACCTTGGCAAACCCATTACTCGTATTGCGCGATATTGCCGGAATAGAGAACGTGCTGAGACTGTGCAAGAACACGGGCGCCGAGCGTGTGTACTTCGCTTCCTCATCAGAAGTTTATGGGGAGCCTTTTGAGATTCCCCAAAATGAGAACACCACGCCGCTGAACTCGCGCCTGCCATATGCTGTCGTGAAGAATCTTGGAGAAGTCTATCTACGCACCTATCAGCGTGAATTCGGACTCCCCTTCACGATTTTCCGCTTCTTCAACACCTATGGACCACGCCAGAGCGAAGATTTCGTGCTGCCGCGTTTCGTGCATGCTGCACTTCTCGGTGAGCCTCTGACCATTTACGGGGATGGTTCGCAAACGCGCACTTTCTGTTATGTTGACGACACGGTTGACACGTGCATTGCGGTACATCGAACTCGCTCGCACGAGAACGATGTCATCAACGTAGGCAGCGATCTGGAAGTGAGCATTCGACAACTCGCCGAAATCGTCATCGGCGTGCTGGGCTCATCGTCAAAATTGGAGTTCCGTCCACCGCTAACAGAGGGCGACATGACGCGCCGGTGCCCTGACACGAGCAAGATGAAGGCACTCTTGAACCGTCCCTTGGTTCCACTAGAAGAGGGCATTAGGCGCCTTGCCGAACACGTCTCCAAGTCGCAAAGCTCTCATGAGCTCAGAAAAGTCGCGTGAGCACACGTTGGGGGCATGAATGAAGCTGGTCTATGTCGGGCAGCCTTACGATAGACTTTTCCCGCCGGTTCAGAATTCGATCGGGCTGATTGTCTACAATACTGCGCTTCACCTCAGTAACAGCTTGCACATCACGGTCTATGGAAGACACTACCGGGACGACAGAGTTCCGGCGGACCTGCCATTCGCTTTGCGGCGAGCTCCGGTACGGCGCGACAGGCTGCAGCAAAAGGTTATTCGCGAATTTCCTCGCTTGGCGCGTTGGACGCAACTGGACCGGAAGGCCGACGACCATTCCCAATATAAGAACGAAATTCGTCGTTATCTGGCCCTGGACCGGCCGGATATCGTCCATCTGATGAACTATTGGAAGTGGAGCCGGGCTCTAAAGGCGTCCAGCTCATCTCATAGGCTCGTGCTCGAGATGCAATGTGAGTGGTTGTCACAGCGTGACCGCGATCAGGTGGCCTCCCAACTTGAGGTAGTGGATGCCGTGGTCGCCGTCAGCGATCACATAGCCGAAACATTTCGTTCTGCATTCCCGGACTATCCCGGAGCTGTTGCCTCTGTCGGCAACGGCGTCGATGTCTTCCATTTTCGGCCGGGCGAAGCGGGAGCACCAGGTGACCCAAGAACCGGGCGTGTAATCCTGTTCGTCGGGCGAATATCACCAGAAAAGGGGCTTCACACGCTCGTAGAGGCCTTCAGTGAAGTCGCGCTGCGCTTCCCGGACGTGGAACTGCGGATCGCGGGGCCCTATTCTCCTCTCCCTGTTGACTTCCTGACCAGCCTCTCGTCAGACCCCCGTGTCATAGATCTCAACCGTTTCTACGACCAATGGAATAGATGCAGATATCAGGAACACCTGGACGAACTCATAGATCGCCACAGGCTACGGGATCGGATCCGATTCGTTGGCAATGTGTCCCACAAGGAACTCATTGCGGCCTACCACGACGCCGATATCGTGGTGAATCCGTCGCTCAGCGAGAGCTTTGGGATTTCTGTCGTGGAAGGAATGGCCTGCGGAATTCCGGTGGTGGGAACGCGGGTCGGGGGTATGTGTGAATCCATCCTGGACGGACATACCGGGATGTTGGTGGAGGCCGATGCTCCGGGCGAACTCTCGCAGGCACTGATCACCGTTCTGGATGATCCCGCCCGCGCAAGAGGAATGGGGAACGAAGGACGCGAGCGCGCCGTGGCGCTTTATTCGTGGGAGGCGCGCGCGGAGCGGCTAAGGTCCGTTTATGAGCGGGTGAGCAGATGAGCACCGCTAGTAGCTAGGTCCATGTTTCGTTTCCTCAGTCCAGTCATCCCATCCGGTCCATCCAAGACTTTGAATTAGACGTATTTTCCCAAAAGGCCTTCCTGAATGGATTCTGGCTTCCTGAAAAACGTATAAGTGTGTCCGTAGCTTGTGTCCGTCCGATGCTCGCTCGCACCTAGCGGGGGAAATGAAGTGCGGGTAAAAGCCGAAAGCGTCGGGCTCTCCGAGGGAGGATAGGGCCGCAACTCGTCGATGTCGTTCCAGCCGAGAACGAACCAGCCGCCGGGGCGCAGACAACGCCAGCATGCCCGGAACGAGGCTTCAGCGTCGTCGCGCGTTTCGATTGCCGTTTTCATGAAGACGCCATTGCAGATAATCGCATCGAAGTAATCGGCGGGCCTATGCCGTTCGAGGTTCCTCAGAGCATCAACCATATGGCGTCGTGCTCCGAAGCGGCGCTTATTGGGATCTATATCGATCGTCCAATATTCCTTGGCGCGAAACTTCGATTCACAAGGCTTTGTGTACCACTCGCAGCCGACAAACAGAACACGTTTGACAGCAGGATCGTCGCGCAGATAGGGGAGAATAACCGTCTCGAGGAGTCTGCGGTCATCGGTGAGATGAAACGTACTGATGTAGCGAACCAGGTAGGGCGCGCGCGTCCGAAGAAGGTCGCGCACCGCATTTCGCGCTTGTCTGTACATGCTTTTCTCCGCCTCCCGTAATATCCCGGCAACTGGCGCGGCTACATTGCTTCCGCGAGCAAATGTTGGACGTGCCAAAACTGCTCGGTATAGGACGGCGGCAGTGCTGCGAGAACATAGCCGGACGATGTCAGAAGCGCGGCAATTTGGCGTGCCTTACGGTCAAGACCCTCGCGCGTCGCGTCATCGATTTCGTAGATGATGCTCGGTCGATGGGCTCGCAAGGTTTCCGTCATCCCGCGAAGGACGTCGATCTCGGCACCTTCGACGTCGATCTTGACAAGCGACGGGGGCCGCAGGCCGTGCCGGGCGATCGCATCGTCAAGCGTTGTTACATCGACTTCAAGATAGCCGTTCATATCGGGTGGTGCCTCGGCCGAGGCGAGTGCGGCTCCCCCGATGTGGCGCGCCAAAAGAAGCTCTGCGCGGCCGCTCGTCGCCCCAACCGCCTCGGGGAACACCCGAATGGCGTCGAAGCCGTTGAGCTGAGCGCTTCGACGGATCGCGGCTGCATTCCTCGGCACCGGCTCGAAGGCGTAGACTTGGCCTTCCGTTCCGACCCGGCGCGCAGCGATGAGGGAGAAGAAGCCGATATTGGCGCCAATATCGAAGAAGGCGTCACCAGGCGCTAAATTCGATGCAATCGCCTGTTGGATTGGCCGCTCATAGGTACCCCGCCCGAATTCCGGATCGGCATCTCTCGAGACCAGCGTCAATCCGGCGGCCTCTCCCGTGGCAACCACACGTCTTTCCGAAAAGACGTCGAGCAGCCTTGAAACCAGTCTCATGGGCCCATTCTCCGTTGCGTCGGCAAATCATTCCCCCTCGGCTTGGAAACGGAGCCGACCACCTTGAGAATGGCAAATCCGCAAAGCTCCATCGAGACCTACATCGGGTTGGTGGCAGTACGCCGATCGATTGACCGGTGCATCCCCCGCAGTGAGCAATACACCCTATCGTCGTAACTGGCCGGGTTCAGGGGCCGACGGCATTTGCTCGACCGCATCATTACGCCAGGCGTGAATGGCGCCGGGGGCGTCCCATGCGATCGAAACGACGTCGAGATCGCCGTCGCCGTCGAGATCGACCGCGCGCGCGCCGAGATGGCTTTCGAATCCTTCCCCGATCAACTGCTCGATAAAATTTCCGCCGCCCACATTGCGCCAGAGGGACATCCGAAGCGCGCCGCGGTGCTCGGCCATGACTAGGTCCAGCCTGCCATCGCCGTCCATATCAGCGACCGAAAGGCTGTTGAGTGAGCCCCGCGAAGTGATTTCGTGCCGCTCCCAATTGAATGAGCCAGTGGCTGGGCCGCGCCACCAAGAGGCCCTCGCACCGTCAGCGGCGCCGTTTTCCTCTGCCACGACGATATCCGGGTAACCGTCGCCGTCGAGGTCAGCCGCTGCCACCCGATCCGGGTAATCCATTTCTGGCACTTTCGCGATGTCTCGTCGCTGCCAATCTCTCGAACCATCGCCGGGGTTGCGCCACCAGGCGACCTCTTTGGCTTCCCCCGTCGAGGCGACAAGGTCAATTAGGCCATCACCATCGAGATCGGTGAAGGCTATTCCCTCATCGGAGGCCTCTGCGCAGATGCGCGTCCTTGGCCAGGGGGCTGTCGGATCGTCGGGGACCGTGAAATAGAAGACCCCGTTACCGCTCGAGACCGCCAGCTCCGGAAGACCGCCTTCAACGATCTGTGCGAATACGTGGCCTTGCGAGCCAAGGTCATGCGTCGCTGCCGGCACTTCGCCAATCACGTGCTCCTCAAACTTGTGCGCTACGGCATCGACAGTCTTCAGCCAATGGAATTGCAGTGTTTTGCCTCTGTTGCGCTGGGCGGTGGCCTCCGCGCGCCCGTCGCCATCGAGATCGAGGGCTTCGACCGCGTCCAATCCTTCGCCCAGCCGGATCTGCTCCCATCCCTTCTGCCACGGCAAGGGTGGCTGACGGTACCAAAACGGGCCGGACACAATGTCCATTCGCCCGTCGCCATCCATATCGGCGAAGGCCAGCCCGAAAGAACGCACATGCGCGTTCGTGATCCGGTGATAGACCCACCTATCGAGCCGACGGGTCGGGGCGGGCGGGTTGAGAAGGTTGATCCAGACCCTGAGGGGCGGATGACCCGCCCAGTTGGCGCCATAGATATCGAAATCGTCGTCGCTATCGACGTCCGCGACAACGCCGTTGTGCAAACCGGTATCGTCTATGATCTGCCGGGTCCAGCGTGTTCCGCGTCCGTCACGGTTATAATGGACGGCGAGGGTCCGCTCCTCCGTCTGATGCATTTGCCCGACCACAATGTCGATGTCACCATCCCTGTCCATGTCGGCTGCCTGTAGCGTGTGAGCACCTGCCACGGCTGGTTGAATGACATGGCGGACCCAATGGCCAGACGGTCCGCTTTCGGCGCGGAACCACGCGACATCAGCCGTGTGCTCTGAACTCGACGACAGAATGTCGACGCGTCCGTCTTGGTCGATATCGATAACGAGCGCCTTGAATGCCGGGTTGAACGGGCCAACCGGATAGCTCTGCCATCGAGGTGCATCGCGTGCCGCTACTCCGCCGGGATTGTGCGCCCATACACCGCACAGGACCAGGTCGATATTGCCGTCGCTGTCGATGTCTCCGATCGCCATGCCCTCTTCGCCCAGATTGAAGGAAGAAAAGGCGACACCGATCCAGGCGATCGGCTCGTTCTGGAAAAAGATCACTACTTCACCAGGCGCTCGTACGACAATGTCTAAACGGCCGTCGCCGTCAAAATCGGCAGCCTTAATGTCCTTGCCCCAACCGCCGGCTTCTCCGATCTCGTGGCGTTTCCATTTGTGACCATCGGCCGGGTCTCCGTTCGGGCGCGGATTTTCGAACCAGATTAAATTAACTCCGTCAGGCCCGTCGGCGGTGATAATGTCGAGATCACCATCGTCGTCCACATCGGCAAGCACGCCATCGGTGGTGAACTCGATGCGGGCGGTGGCGATGGTCGTCTTGCGCAAATCGGGACCGTGCCACCATGACAGCGGATCCTCCGGAAGGCCGCCAAGAACGAAATCGACTTGACCATCACCGTCAATATCGCCGACGAGCTTTACATCTCCCGAATGATCGGCGATTTCCTTCCGATCGAAGGTAAGGCCGTTAAGAGCTGTGTCTTCGGGCTTTTCGTTGCCATGGCTGACATCGCAGTTTGTTGTCGCGATGCTTACCGCAAGGATGAAGACCGCATGACGTAGGTCGCTAAAAATTGACCGGGTAGCGCGTGAACACTTCATGGTCTGCAAGCAGCCGCGCAACGAACTCACCGCCTGAGAGATCTGAAAGTGTCTGCCAGTCATCCTTGTCTTCCGAGCGTTGAGTCTGTGAAACATGCGCTGCCAGTGCGTGGCGCTTTACCTCGAGAACATCGCCGATCGGGACCAGCGTGTTGAGTGCAGACAGCGCACGCAGCCCGGCGGCGGTCTTGATCGTCTGCCGCAGTGTGGTTCGCCACATGCCGGGAAGATCGCCCGCCGTACGAACCCAGGGCCAGTGATACCAAAACCATACCGGATACTCGAAGACGGTGAGCGGGCGACCATGCCAGCGAAGTGCCGCCCACACGGCGGTGTTGACAGCGATATGGTCGGAAGGCGGGTCCTTTGCATGAGTGACAAACACGCTTTGCGACCGCCATCTTTCGAGCAACGGTACAATCGCCTTCGTTATCGCATGAATGTGATGTGATGCCTCCGCATCAGGAAAGCGTAAGAAGGTCACACTTTCGGAGGAGGCGCCGAGACGGCGGACCGCCTCCAACGCTTCGGCCTCCCTCCGGGAGCGCAATTCTTCAGGACTGATGAGCCTCCGATGAGATGCTGCGCCGTCGGTAACGAAAACAAAGCGAACCTCAACGCCTGAAGCGAGCTTCTTGGCTGCAACGCCGCCGCAACCCAGCGTCTCATCGTCTGGATGCGGCGCGAAGATGACGGACGACGCGGACCAATCGGCTACATCAAAGGGCTTAAATCGACGCCGCATACGGCTATCGAGGATCGTGCAAAGGGCCTGCCTGACGTCCCAGGTGTGCATGTCCATCATCCGTTCGCCCGTGTTGTTTGCTCGGCGCTGAACATGCATCGTAGCTGAAATCGCCTGCGTCAGGCACACAGTCTTCGTGAGGAGGTTCTTCATGAAAGTGGGTATCTTGGCTGGTGGCTTCGGCACGAGGCTGGCCGAAGAAACGGAGGTTCGACCCAAGCCGATGGTCGAGATCGGCGGCATGCCGATCCTCTGGCACATCATGATGCACTACTCTCACTTTGGCCATCGGGAGTTTGCGATCGCGCTCGGCTACAAGGGTGAGTACATCAAACGCTGGTTCAGCGACTACATCGCGCTCAATGGCACTCTGACGGTAAACGCGGCGACCGGGAACGTGAGGCGTCACACGAATGCCGCCCCCGACTGGTCCGTCGATCTCGTCGAGACCGGCCTCAAAACGCTGACGGGCGGCCGCATCAAGCGCCTGATCGAATGGATGAATGACGGCACCTTCATGCTCACCTGGGGCGACGGCGTTTCGAACATCAATCTGGACGAACTCGTCGCCTTTCACCGTAGCCACGGCAAACTCGCGACAATGACGGCGGTGCGTCCGCCTGCGCGCTACGGACACATTCAGTTCGACGGCAACCGCGTCGTCGAATTCACCGAGAAGCCGCAGGCTTCGGAAGGTTGGATAAACGGAGCGTTCTTCGTGCTTGAGCCGGGCGTCCGCGATTACATCGGCGGCGACGAAGACATGTTCGAGCACGCGCCGATGCAGCAGCTCGCGGCTGATGGCCAACTGATGGCGTACCGCCATGAAGCCTTCTGGCAATGCATGGATACGTTGCGGGAGAAGCACATCCTGCAGACACTTTGGGACAGCGGGAACGCGCCCTGGAAAACGTGGGAGTGAATAGATGAAGGTGCTGGTCACGGGCCACCGCGGCTACATCGGAGCCGTTCTGACGCGGATGCTGCATCAGCGCGATCACGACGTGACCGGGCTCGACAGTGATATTTTCCGCTCCTGCACGTTCGAGAGCACCCTCGACGATACGCCGACGATGGAAGAGGACGTCCGCGACATTGTCGTCGGCGATTTGGCTGGTTTCGACGCCGTCATACACCTCGCTGGGCTCTCCAACGACCCTCTTGGGGACTATCGGCCGAACCTCACCCAACAAATCAACTGCGAAGCTTCCGTGAACCTGGCGCGGCTTGCAAAAAAGGCAGGCGTGCGGCGTTTCCTTTTTGCCTCGTCCTGCAGCAATTACGGAGCCGCAGGCTCGGATTTTTTGACCGAAAGCGCGCCTTTCAACCCCGTCACGCCGTATGGCCTTTCCAAGGTTGAAGTAGAGCACGCAGTTGCCCCTATGGCGGACGAAAGCTTCAGCCCTACTTTCCTGCGCGCTTCCACCGCCTATGGCCTGTCGCCGCGCATCCGTTTTGATCTTGTCCTCAACAATCTGACTGCATGGGCATTCACCACTGGGCAAATCTACCTCAAAAGCGATGGCTCGCCTTGGCGTCCGATCGTGCATGTGGAAGACATTGCTCGCGCCTATATTGCCGCGCTCGAGGCCGATCGTGAGCTTGTCCACAACGAGGCCTTCAATGTGGGACTGACTACCGAGAACTACCAGGTTCGCGAAATCGCCGACATCGTCCAAGCCATCGTGCCAAACAGTCGGATCGAGTTCGCGCCCGATGCGGGTCCGGATACGCGATGCTATCGAGTTGATTGCAATTACATTGGTCGGCGCTTGCACGCCTTCAAGCCCCAATGGACGGCACGGCGCGGCGTCGAGCAGCTTTACGAGGCGTTCTGCTCGGTTGGCCTCTCCCTCGAAGATTTTGAAGGCGAGCGCTTCAAGCGCATCGCCCATGTGAAGAAGCTGATCCGCAATGGCGAGTTGGACGATGACCTACGCCGGGTTTCCGTTCCTACCATGGCGGTGGCGGTCTAAAGTGTGCGAGGGTGGTACCAACATGCTGCATGAAAAGCTGAACTCTGTTACGGAGTACGCATGCCGGTCCTGCGGTGGAACGCGTCTCGAAACGTTTCTTGACCTGGGAGCAACACCGCTTGCCGATCGCCTTCTAGCCGAGGAGGACATCGGTAAGCCCGAACTGATCTTCCCGTTGCGCGTCGCGTTCTGCAGAGACTGTAGCCTCGCCCAGATCACCGAAACGGTAAGTCCAAATATCCTCTTTGCGGACGATTACCCCTACTATTCCTCATTCTCGCCCTCGCTGTTAGAACATTCGCGCGAGAACGCGCTCGATCTGATCGCCCGCCGCAACCTGGGTCCCGAGAGCCTTGTCATCGAACTGGCGAGCAATGACGGATACCTGCTCAAGAACTATGTCGAGGCGGGTGTCAAGGTGCTTGGAATCGATCCCGCCGATGGGCCTGCCGCGGCCGCGGAAAGGATAGGCGTGCAAACGCGGTGCACCTTTTTCACCCGAGATCTCGCCGAAACGCTTCGTGCCGAAGGCGCCGTTGCCGACGTAATTCACGCCAACAACGTACTCGCGCACGTAGCCGACACAAATGGCTTTGTGGCCGGGATAGCACGTCTCCTCAAGGAAGATGGTGTAGCGGTGATCGAAGTGCCCTATGTCGTGCCGTTGATCGAGCATTGCGAGTTCGACACAATCTATCACGAACATCTCTGCTACTTCTCCGTCACGGCGCTCGACAGACTCTTCCGTCGCCACGGCCTTTATCTCAATGAGATCAAGCCTCTCTCGATCCACGGGGGGTCGCTCCGTCTTTATGTTGAGGTCAGGGAGCGCGTGGGAGCCGCCGTGAAGGATCGTCTTGCGCACGAAACAGCGCTGGGGATCGATACGATCGACTATTTCCGCAACTTCTCTGCGAAGGTCGACGTGTTGAAGCGTGAGCTTCTGGCACTCCTACGCAGGCTGAAGTCGCAGGGCTCATCGATTGCCGCCTATGGGGCGGCGGCCAAAGGAGCGACGCTGATCAACACGATCGGGATCGGACGCGATCTCATAGACTTCGTCGTGGATCGCAACATCCACAAGCAAGGCAAGTATATGCCGGGGCAGCGGCTGCCGATACGATCGACGGAGACGCTTGTCGAAACCCAACCGGATTACGTGCTGCTGCTTGCCTGGAATTTCGTAGACGAGGTCCTCGAACAGCAGGCCGACTATCGCGCGCGTGGCGGAAAGTTCATCATTCCTGTCCCGGTTCCCCGCATCGTGTGAGAATAAGCTCGAGGAGCAGGCATGAATTGCGCGCAAGCAGTTGGAACCGAGACGGTCGCGTCAGATCTTCGCAGCGAATGTCCAGTTTGCAGGGGGCAAGAGCTACTGCCTTCGGTTACGTTCGAGGCGTTGCCCGTGCTTTGCAACGCTCTCCATTCGAGCCCGGCTTTGGCACGCGCAGCAGAAACCGGCCGATTTTGCGGCGTCTTCTGTCGCCGTTGCACGCATTTCTTTAATGCCGCCTTCGAGGAACAGCGGATCGGTTACACGCAAAGCTATGAAAACTCTCTGCATTTTTCTCCGCGATTCCTGGCCTTCGTGGACGCTCTGGCGGGGCGTCTGAGCAATAGCTATGCACTCGCTGGCAAGACGGTCATCGATGTCGGTTGCGGTAAGGGAGATTTTTTGAAGCGCCTTTGTGCGCTCAGCGGCGCCACGGGCATAGGTTTCGACAAGAGCTTTGAGGAAGACCGTGGCGCGCTCGTCCCCCGGGTTCGTTTTGTTAGTGATTGGTTCGACGACCGCTATGCCGATTTGCGGCCGGACCTCGTCTCCTGTCGTCACGTCATAGAACACCTCGCTGACCCGATCGCCTTCTTGCAAGCCCTGCGCGCCCACCCCGGCATTGGCCCGGAAACCATATTTTATTTTGAGGTCCCGAATGCCCTTTACACCCTGCGCGAGTTGGGCATCTGGGATCTCATCTACGAACACGTGTCCTATTTCACCGGGCACTCACTGCGGGTTGCCGTCGAAGCGGCGGGATTCGACGTGCTGAGTGCTGGAAGCTCATTTGGCGACCAGTATCTGTTCATTGAAGCGCGCGCCGGTACAGTGCACCCGCTTGCGGGAGCCCAAGAGTCTGAGGAGTGTGCGTTAATGGTCCGCAAATTCGAGGGACTGCATCGCGACAAGGTCACGCATTGGCAGAAGTTTCTTTCTGAACGCAACCTCGAAAGGGTGGTTGTCTGGGGAGCTGGTTCAAAGGGCATCACCTTCGTGAACGTGGTCCCGCCGGCAGCGGGGATCAGTGCGCTTGTCGACGTTAACACGTACAAGCAAGGGCGATTTGCACCGCGGACCGGCACGCCGGTTCTCTCGCCCGAGTCCTTGCGCGGCTGTTTGGTCGAGGCGATCATCATCATGAATCCACTTTACCGCCATGAGATCGCAGGAATTGCGAAAGCGATCGGTCTTGCGCCGGAAATCGTCGTCGCTTGATGCGGCGGCTGCAACACGAGCTTTTGTTACGACACGTCGTAGAACGGGAAGGGATGTCGATGACTGTATCGGTCGCAATCGATGCGGGGCCGCGAGATGATCATAACAAATTGTTGGTCGCGGATGCCTTTTCCGACGATCGCGCCGCCGGCACGGTCATAGGAACCCATACCACCAACGGGGTGACTAGGGGCGGCTGTGATAGTGAACGGCAGATCGCTATCGACCATGGAACGCTCCGGTTTCAACCGCTCGTGAAACCTGGATGGGCACGCCAGGGGATCGCCTATGGCCCCTTCCACCGTGCAAGCGGGCTCGTCATGGCTGTCTCCGTAACAAACGGGCACAATACGTCACAGGGCACAACCATCGGAGAGCACATCCTCAGGCGAATTCATCGCTGGGTGTTAGGCCCTAATGCTGACCCTTGGCCGAACCGCCTCGTTTCCTGGGCGTGTGGTCCGCGCAAAAAAGGGACGCTCAGGCGCTTCCTCTGGTGGGCGCACAGCACAACGACGACCTACAAGCTTCCTGATTTCAACGAGAATCTCGCGGTAGGCTGGTTTACGAGCGAAGCACCCCGCGACCCGCTTTCTGACGGTTGCGGCTTTATCGTGCATGCAGCGAAGGGGGAAAACGGAGAATTGTGGACACGGGTCGGGACGCGCTGTCTCAGTGCATTTCGCGGCCTGAAGAACCTGCAGATCTACTATTTCGTCGCTTTGCGTGAGCGCGGCGCAATCTACTATGCCGCTGCCATGGAGGGTGCGCGTGGACTCGCTGCCTTCCCGATGATGCGGCCGATCGCCATTGATGCCTTCAATGACGACGAGATCCTCTACGCCGGCGTGCATCAATGTGTACTCGGCCAGATTGGATTTCGCGTCGATACGCGCATTCATGGCATCAGAGTGCACAAAGTGCCGGTTTTAACGTCTCGCTTTGGGACAGCCCATGTCGGTGACCCGATGACGAGAGACGCCGTTGCGAGCGGTATTGCCGGACGGAGTAGTTCTTGGCGTGTTTTGCGCGGCAATGTCGACCGCACGGAAACGGGGGCCATTGGAGGTGATGGTGTCGCCCTCGCAACGTCCGACCCTGGCGTTCCGTCGGGACTCATTCATGCGATCGCCGCGACTGGCGATACTCCGGGCGCTTGCGGCCTCGCGTGGCGCGTTCGGGATAGCGCCAATTTCTGGCTCTTCAAGGTGTCGGGCGAGGGGAGTGCGCTCATCCGAGTAGAGCAGGGGGCAGAAGTCATCCTTTTCAGCGACGCGCGCCGAAGCCTAGCGCCAGACACCCTTCATTCGTTGCAGATACTCGACGGATATGGGCAAATCGGATGTTACCTTGATGGCGATCGCCTTTTCGGGATCGACGATGAACCGCTCGAAGACGCTACAGGCACCGGCATATGGTTTGACGGTGCTTGTGGCGTGGAGATGCGAGATTTCGAGGCGCATCCACGCGAGGTGCCCATACCGCCCTTTGTGCTCTTCGACGCGCCTTGGCTGCGGCTTGGCCCACGCGCCGAAATCGTCGATGACTTCGCTGGGCCGTTCGGGGATCTTGCGGGACGCGCGCCCAGGATCGGCAGAGGAAACTGGGGCAAAACCTTCGGTGTTGGCTTCATTGACGTCACCGGTAAGGGTGCGGCGCGCGTGCGGGGAACCCTTGAAAAGCCCCATCCGAACAGAACATTGTACACGCTGCCGTGGGATGAGGTTGGCTTCGCCGATTTGGAAGTCACTATTACGCCGCCCGGGGAAGAGCGCGGCCAGGCGCATTGTTGCCGTACAGGGCTCGTATTCTGGCAGGACCGTGACAATTACCTCACGTTCACGGCTTATCTGGACGATGAATACCATGGATCCTCGATTGCGCTGTTTACCAAGCGTCACGGTTTTGAAGAGCTTTATGACGCGGTGTGGACAATGCTGTGGACCAAGATCGACTGGGGCAAGCCCTTCCGCCTCCGGATTCCCTTCGATGGAGAGCGCTTTGTGGTCTTTGTCGATGACGAACCTGTGATGCAACGGGCTCTGACTGATTTATATCCGGGCGATCCACCACTGCGAATTTTGCGCGTGGGCCTGGCGGTAAATTGGGAATGGGGAAATGATACCGGATCAACCCTTCAGTCGTTTATCGCGCGCCGGTGACGGCGTGCAACTTCGTCAGGAACCAGTCCGAATTGCGCTTGAGCGCGGCGCGTTTTCCGCCATGGGAATTCGGTGAAGATTAGTTGGGCGCACGAGGCAGTGGCGTGTATAATCAGTAACAAGCCTGACAAAATATGTTAATGGCACCGGGGTTCTGCGCCAGGCCGTCCATGTCGCTAGTGAATGCAGCCCAATGAGATATCGAGATGAGACTAGGCGGTCATGCTTATCTATTCCGGCGTAAGTGACGAATCCGCGAAACTCTGCTGCAAATCTCTTCAGCACGCACTCGACTTGCCTGTCGTAAGGCTCGTTCGGGGCAAAACCCTGCTGTTTCATCGTCGTGCCGATAACCCTTGTGTGGGTCACAACCACCTCATCAACAATCGCGTAGCGGAACCATGGGTCGTCGTTAAGACGCGTCCACACGAGGTCTATTCCCGTTTCATAGCCGAGACTAAATAACGGGAGTGCTATACGCAGGTATTTCGCGCGGAACACAGGACACATCATCTCGACTGTGTTGGTGAATCGCAGCCGAAATTTGTGTATGGCGAGCGTCGCCGCGTATGAAAAGTGACTGTCCCAGGACAAGGCTGGTTGAAACAGGTCGAGAGAGTAATCCGCACCGATTTGAAACAGTCGGTTGAAGTCCTGCTTTGTCACTTTGATGTCATCGTCAATAAGTGCGATATATTCGTAGCGGTCCAGCAGTTCAGGATATCGTTGGAAGAGTTCGTTGTATCCGGCGATCTTGCGCCCAGGTAACAGGATGGACCACTGATCACTTGCGCCGGGCGTAAGCTTCTCATAAGCGGCCACGAGGAGATCGAACTCAGCCTCCCCCGTTCCCGCCGTCCAGCCCGCATGCAAAGAGTTGCGGCCCGCGCGCACGATGACCAGGTTTTTGCGCCGCAGTCGTGCGGCTGAATCACCAGGCAGTGCTGGTCGGGTAATCTTCATCGGTCGGAAAGTGAGGTGCGGCTTGTTCATGTTCGTCTTGACGGCTGGTTCGAGGAACCCTGTATCGACTTTAAGGCGCGCAACCCGATGGCGCGGAGTTTGGCGCGAAGCCGAGGTGAAAAGGCGCCGACGCCCTCCAGGACAAGCCGGCCTATCAGAGGAGGATCCAACATCCAAAGCGCAAGATGGCAGAGCGAATGGTGAACCGGTGCTTGGCGTCTATGCCTATAGGCGATTACGACCAGGTGCCTCAATCGACTGGACAATTCGAAGGGATTCGAGCCGGATGCGTCCTGGTTGTGCCAAAGCAAGCGCTCACTGCTGTGCAAATTCACCGATCGTGTCGGATGATCGCGACTGTACAGAATTGCGCTTGGCACACTGACGAATTTGCCAAGCAGTGCCATTTCGGCAAGGAGCGCGCAATCGGAGCCGTAGTAGGGCTCATGGAGAGACGTCTGAGCAAGGGAACTCCGGCGCCAAAGCCCGAACATTGCCGCATCGCATCCGTGCGCGGCAATCAATATGCGGAAACGCGATGCAGGCGGTAAATTCCTCATATTCGGCAAATCGCGTTCCTGGTACGAAGTCATTGCGCCACACCCGTCGATGCCCAGCAAGGTTGGGTATGCGATCACGGCATCCGCATCCTCATCAAGAGCGTTTGCGGTGTCCGTGAGAAAGTTGGCGCTGATCAGGTCATCATGCGCGCACCATTTGAAGTAAGTCCCGCAGCTCAACATGAAAGCCCGGTTGAAGTTGCCCCCCGCTCCAAGGTTCCGTCTATTCCTGAAATAGCGTATCCGGGTGTCGCGTTCGGCGAACGACTGGCAGATTTTCGCCGTCTTGTCCGTTGACGCATTGTCCGTAATGATTAACTCGAAGTCCTCAAAGTCCTGGTCGAGAAGCGATTGGATGGCCTCGGCTATGAAGTTCTCGCCGTTGTACACCGGCAAACCAAGGGAAACGCGCACCGACATATTTCGCTCCGGTTATCATTTTCCCACTGCAACAATTTCCGGCTTGAGGCCTAACGAGTTGAGCGCCTGGGAAACCTCATTGCTGTAGATCGCGTTCATCACGATGACCAAACCCGGTGGCTGCTGCAACAATGCATGCGGCGAGACGACGGGGTGGCCGGTCCCAGGAGTGTACTTGCCCTGTTTGTAAGGATTGATGTCAACCGCCGCATCCACTTCTTCGCCCAAGCCGAGCGTCGTGAGGAAAGAGACTGCTTTCGACCCGCCACCCCACAGGACGACCCGGCGGCCAGAGGCGTGCGCCGCGGCAACACGTTCGTGCCACTGCTGCTGAAATGAGCTTACCCGGTTTGAAAAGGTTTCAACGAGGCGCTCCAATTCGGCAAGGTCATCCTCCAGCGGCAACGTCGGCCGTATTCGCCCGTCAGCAGGTCTGGCGTATTGTACGATATACTGGCCTCCATAGACCAACTCGAGGCCGGTGACGTCGAAGCCCTCTTGCCGAAAGACACGGGCATGAGCGCCAGGGCTGAAATAGGAACAGTGCTCATAGTAGATATCCCAGAATGCGGCTTCCTTGAGCACACGCTTTGCATCCGGCGTTTCAAAGACAATCCAGGTATCATTATGCGTGCCGGCGACTCGTCGAATTGAGCGGAGGAATTCCCGTACAGGCGCGATATGTTCGAGCGTATGACGGCAAAGGACTACATCCGCACTGAGATGCTCGTATTTGGGCCCAAAATGGTCGACGATGAAGTTCAGCCTGCGATCGCCGCCGCCGCCGCGTCCCTTGTCCGCCCGATAGCCCGGGTCGATTCCGAGCCCGGTCGCACCACCCACGGCGCAGAGTTCCCGCAGGAATTCTCCTTTGCCGCAGCCGATCTCTAGCACGTGCTTTCCCGCAACTGCGCATACCTTCACGATCTCTCCGGCAAGTTTCTTCGCGAATGCGCCGAATGTGTCCGAAAAA
Organism: Sinorhizobium sp. 22678; assembly: GCF_052044265.1. NCBI lineage: Bacteria > Pseudomonadati > Pseudomonadota > Alphaproteobacteria > Hyphomicrobiales > Rhizobiaceae > Sinorhizobium > Sinorhizobium sp. 22678. The sequence continues at coordinate 29,786 of NZ_JBQEMS010000029.1, forward strand.
TGTTGGGACTCCTCAAAGTTGGGCGAATAGCCCATTACGGACTCGTCGAAGATCCGGTTGAAGATGAAGCCACACTCTCGGCAGTAGGCAAGCTCAAGATCGCGCACAGGGAATGCGCGGGCTTCCTCCGCGGACCCCAGCAGAATGCAACTGTGCACGGGAATGGAAGAAACCCGATAGATTGGCCTTGTACCGGTCGACGCACAGCAGGGACAACCTCCCGGTGCGGCGACATTAGGCTTCATGGGCGCCACGTTCAGTTCGAGCGAATTCATAACTTCACCGGGTCGAGTTTGGCTGCACGGTTAGGTGCCTGGGGCGGCATCGGTGGCACGGTCCCAGTTGTCTAAAGTGTGGATATCCTCCTGCGCTCCAGCAAGCTCGCCATTGGGAGTAAGGGACCGCTGTTTCCCAGCGTCTAAATGGGTAGGCCGCCAAGGGCGGAAGTTTCCCGTGTGCTTGGCAATCTGGAAAGGTCACCGGGAGCGCTTGTACATCGATACTGGCACCCCGGACCGCCACGGCCTGGTTTCCGTTAACGGTCGTCGGCAAGAAGATGCAGGATTTTTCTTCTACGTGTGATCTTTCGCCATGGATAAACCCAAGCCATTCTGCTTCTGCTACGCCGCCGATGCGCTATGCCTGCCCTAGTCTGGGCCTCCGGGGGTACCGGTGTAACTATTGTGCTTCCGTGCAAGCGCTTTTCGGCTGCGCAATAATAGCGATTGAACGATTCATCCCACGGCCAACCGGGCATGTTCCAAGGTTTGGGGCCTCCGGTAAAGTGCCATATTGTGGGACCGATACCTCGTCTCCGGGGATCGAGCACCATCATGTGTTCACTTTGGTAGTTGTAGCGGAGGGACAGCATCGTGACGCGGCCACGCGCCGCGTGATTAAGCGCACTCTGATCCGAGGCGGGGCAATGTTCCGGGTGCTCGATCATGAATTTCATGGCGGCAGGAACAATGTCGTTCCACGCCTCGCGTGAGGCGTAAATCACGCCGGAGTTGAAATAAGTTTCGGCCCGGCAGCCTATGCCTTCCAGATGGGCCAAATCGCGCTTCTTACCACGACTGACCTCGTCCATGAAAATGTTCAGAAAATCTGGTGCGGCCATCAATCCTTCCGCTGGCGGCGTACTGGCCAAGAGGCTATCAAGCTCGCCATCGACCATTGTGTCTCCGTCTATATAAAGAAACCGGTCGACCCCGGCATCAAGGAAACTGTCGATCCAAAATCTCGCGAGAGCTATAGGCGGCAGATAGTGATCGCGGTGGTATGGGGCAAGCTCGGCCAACTGCGGCAGCCTTACTGCAATGACTTTAATCTTGGTGCCAGCCACCGCTTCGTCAAATTGGCGGGCCCATGTATCTTCAGTACCGACCACGAACATGCGAATTGCGATGTCTGCGCCCTTGGTGTGTTGATCAGCAGACAACGCGGCAGAAAATGTCGGAAGTGCATAATTCTGATCAGTGACCAGGACAATTGCGGCGCTCCCGGAGGAACTCTGCCCGTTGAGTGGAAGAATCGCGCCCTTGTCCATGTCCCGATGCCTCCGCTGGAGCAATATCTGCCGGGAGTATCGACGAGGGCCCGGGGAACGAGGCTCGCTTGCGTCTTGTACCGAAGGCAGCATTTTCGTCTTCGCGTGCGGTTTCACGCGCCAGGCATAGGGCGATCCGGTCGGCGCTCCCAGCACCAAATTCCACAAATTTAAGCGAGAGGTCATGCTGGCAAATAGTAGGGGAACGGTCGACTAAAGGTGTAGCGAACGTCGCCGCCTCGTCAATTTCGACGAATTGTCGCGCGGGCCGGGCGACGGCATGGTTCGGGGATCGAAATGAAAAGGATTTGGTCATGTTTACTCGGCTGGCGCTCGGAGCACTATGTCTCCTGACCACGGCCGCCTCCGGCTCCGCAGACATACTTTGGGGGGTCAACGGCCATCCGATCACGGCATATCCTGGCATTGGAATCGAACAACAACTCAACTTCCTCGAGGATCTCGGCATGAAATCTTACCGCGTCAACATTTCCGACGCGGTCAGAGTAGAGGACCTCGCGGTACTTGCGAAAGAAGGAAAGGCCCGCGGCATAAGTATCCTTCCCGTGATCACACCCGGCAACATTGACCTCGACAAGGACAGTGTGGGCGATCTTTACGAGAAAGCCCATAGGCTCGCCGTAACGCTTGGCTCCCAGTTCAAGGCCGACATCCGGGTCTGGGAACTGGGAAACGAGATGGAAAACTATGCCATCATCAAGGCTTGCGAAAAGCGGGACGACGGTAGTCAATATCCGTGTGAATGGGGTCCTGCCGGCGGAGTCGGTCCACTGGACTATTATGGACCCCGATGGGCGAAGGTGAGCGCTGTCTTGAGAGGATTGTCTGATGGAATGACCGCCGTTGACCCGCAAATCCGCAAGGCAATTGGCACGGCGGGTTGGGGGCACGTCGGTGCCTTTGAAAGGATGAAGCAGGACGGTATCGACTGGGATATCTCCGTCTGGCATATGTATGGCGAAGACCCTGAATGGGCGTTCAAGGAACTCGCACGTTATGGCCATCCCATCTGGGTCACGGAGTTCAACAATCCCCTCGGTAGTCAACGCAGCGACGAGCAGCAGGCAGACGGACTTAGGCAGGCGATGATGCGTTTGCGCGAGTTACACTTGAAATACAAAGTAGAGGCGGCGCACGTCTACGAACTCTTGGACGAGACATATTGGGCACCCAATTTCGAGGCGTATATGGGTCTCGTCAAGCTCGTCGCAAAGAGTGATGGCGGCTGGGCAATAGGGGAGCCCAAACCAGCCTACGCCGCGGCAAGGGAAGTCATTCTCGGGAAGCGCCCTGTGGTGCGCCCCAAAAGGGACTGTGAAATATCAGAAGTCAGTACATCCGAGCCCCTCTCTGTACGGCAGGGGCGCTTTGCCTACTGTCTCGTGCTAGGGCACAGAAAAGATGCCGGAGGCATAGCCCGCTGGGTGCAGGCATTGGAGAACGGCGAGACTAATGTCACGGAAATGGTGCTCACCCTGATGCAATCCGAGGAATTCAATCGGCGTTATGCCACCTTTGGCTTGACTGACCGCCCGTTCATCAGTTTTCTCTATCTCCTGCTCTTGGACCGGTCAGCCGATCCATATGGCCTCGACACATACGCGGGACATCTGAGTGGCGGAACTATGACCAGGGAACACGTTGCCTTGGGAATGATACTATCGAGTGAGTTTCAGAGGAAATATGCCGCGCACCTTGGTGCGGGTCAGTGACGTCTGCGATGTCTGCTGATGCGGCATTTATGTCCATGAGGGAAGAAGGTTAGCTCTCCGCTCGGCGCGAGCTTGGCCTACATTTACTAATTGCCTTTAATGACCCGCCGCGCTGATGGAGCGAAGCTCCACCCAGATCGCGGTGGCACTCGCTGTTCATCGTGAATGCAATTGGCGATCGCTGATTTATGAAGGGCGTAGACCAGCCTACTCCATTTGGTGGCATTTATGCATCCCGCCCTTGAGGCTAACCTGCAATTTCCGGGACAATTTGGATCGCAGCAGGTCTGTAAATCGACATGCACATCTATTCCGTAGCACAAGAGGGTTGGCCCGACCGGTCGAGAAATTCACTAGGGGTTCCCTGGCCGAGTGTCGCTAGCATGTGTTTTACGCTTGCTCGGCACTTCCACATGATCTACGCGAACTGTGGGCGGACGCCATGCTAGAGCGCCAATGGTCGGCAGCGGCGGGCCAGCAGAATTCGTATGGACCAGCTAGGGACTCCGAGTTTATCGGCTTTGCCGATATCACCTCATTTGTCCGGCAGCGTATATTTCTGATCATGGCGTTCCCGTTGCTCGGGCTGCTTGGCGCCGTCTTCTCCCTAGCTACGACGGATTCTATGTTCACGGCTCGCACCCAGATTCTCATAGAACCGAAGATCCCCGAACTGCTGCAACGGCAATCCGGCGAGATTAACTTGTCCCTGGACACGTCCCAGGTTGAAACCCAGCTCGCGGTTCTCAGGTCCGAGAAGATTGCGTTAATGGTGATCGAAGAGTTGGACCTTGTCGACAACCCGCGTTTCAAATCCGTGAGCAGCCCGAGCATAGTGGAGCGCATCGAACGAGTAAGGGAAATCGCCGTCGACATGCTCGCTCTCAACGGCGATCCGCAACATCAGGCGATGCCGAAGCCTGCTTCGCCCATCGCAGATCGGTCGGAAACAAGGGCCGTCACGGCACAACTATCGGAGTTTGAGCGCAGGCGCATCGTGGTCGAAACATTCAGAGAGAGCCTGGGCGTCCAGCGCGTTGGTGTCTCCTATGCTATCGATATAACCTTCCAATCCCACGATCCGGCACTAGCAGCAAAGGTCGCCAATGCCACAGCGGCAGCGTTCGTTCGCGAACAATTGGAGACCCGAGCTGCAGCCGCACGCGAAGGCGTGGCATGGCTTGAAAAGCGCATCGAGGAAGTCCGTACCCAGATGAATCTGGCCACGCAGGTGACCCAAGAGTTTCGGGCAAAGCACGACTACAGCGTTGGCCGTCAACTTGGAGCTACAATCGTGGACGGGGAGGTCGTGGCGTCCGGACAAGGGGAGGGAGTGACGCGAAACGGCCCCACTCTCGAGGAGCTCGAGGTTACCGCGGACACATATCGAAAGATGTATGAAAGCCTGTTGGCCGCCTTCACCAGTTCTGTGAACCAACAACCTTACCTGATAGCCGACGCACGCGTCATCACGCCGGCCACGCGACCACTCGCAGCCAGTCATCCGCGCAAGAGGCTAGTGCTTGCATTGGGGGTTCTTTCGGGGCTGATGGCAGGCCTCGGGCTGGCATTCGCACGGCATACGCTGGACCGGACTATTCGGACGTCGAGGCAGGTCAGGGACGAATTGGGCTTTGACTGCGTCGGGGAACTGCCACCAGTGGGCTTTCTGCGAGGCTTTGGTCAGCTGGATGACGTACTAAGGCGGCCGGAGTCTCTGTTCAGCCGGAATCTCAGGCATACAAAGGGTGCCATTAGCCTGGCTGATGTCGCGCATCCCTTGCGATGCATCGGCGTCACCTCGGCCACTCCGGATGACGGCAAGAGCACGGTTGCGAGCAACCTTGCCGCGCTGTATGCCGTCTCCGGCATGCGAACTCTCGTAATCGACGCCGATGGTTTCCACTCCACGTTGACAAAGCGCCTTCCGCATGCCCAGGTACCGACCGGCGAGAACCGCGACGGTGCGGAAATAGAAGGACAGATCACATCCGTTCCAGGGTTGCAATTTGATCTCTTACCAAGCGCGGCATCCGATGCGCTCCGGCTGATTACACCGAAGAATCTGGAAGCATTATTGGTCAATGAACTCGATAGTTATGAGATCATCATTGTCGACCTCCCGCCGTTCACCTCTGGGGTGCACGGTTTGGTGGCTGCTTCCGTGCTTGACGGTGTGCTCATTGTCGCGGAATGGGGAAAAACCCCCCTGGACCTTGTCGGCGAGCTTTCACGCATTTTGCGGGTTACAAAGACCGCGGTGATCGGCGTGGTCATGACGAAGGTCCGTAGCTTGTCGACGCGACAATATCGCAAGCGCACCACTCAGGCGGGGCATTGATTGCAGGTGCCTTGCAGAACGGCTGCACTTGTTCCTGGGCGGCAGACGGTGCTGCTCCGCGTATTGGCGTGATGCGGTCGCCGAGCCGCATTCGAAGCGCGTAGCCGATAGCAACTTAGTAGTAGGCAGCGGCGGCAGTTGCAAAAAACGTTACGCCCTTTGCCGTTCTTGCCTCGCGGCGGCGGCGGCTGAAAAATATCTGGGTGAGATGTCCTGGGGGCCGCTGAGATCATGACAGTCAACACTCCTGGTATTCGCCCAGACCGTCGCGGAATCGTCGCCAGGTTGCTCGGTAGCAACAGCTCGTTGATGGGCGTGCGCCGTTCCGCGCATTCGGAAGCCTCAATAGAACGACCGAGCCACAAATGGCCGCCCCTTCCGATTGAAGGCAGTTCCACCAGGGAGATTGACGCGAATGCTGAGGATCAGCCCTTGGCGCTTGCAAGACCACATGGTCCACATCTCCAGCCCCTTGGCGGTAGCTCCAAGAGAGGCCTGGACCTCGCAGTCGCTTCGACGGCTCTTGTTTTGGCCCTGCCATTAATGGTTGTCGTCGCACTCCTCATCAAGGTCATCACGGGGGGGCCAGTCCTGTTCGTCCATCGCCGTATCGGTTTCAACGGCGCGCCATTCGATTGCTATAAGTTTCGAACGATGGCGGAGAACGCGGACCAGGTACTCAAGGAGTATCTTGCCTGCAATCCGCGGGCAGCCGAGGAGTGGCGGCAAACCCAAAAGCTCAAAAATGATCCGCGCACCACGCCGCTCGGCCAAATGTTGAGGAAGTCCAGCCTTGATGAACTTCCCCAACTGATCAATATCCTGCGAGGGGAGATGAGCTGCGTCGGACCACGGCCCATCGTGGCCAGCGAGATGTCGCGATATGGTGCCGTAGCGTACGAGTATCTAAAAACCCGCCCCGGTTTGACCGGCATTTGGCAGATAAGTGGCAGGAATGACATTGAATACGCGAGCCGAGTTGCCCTCGACGCGCAATACGTACGAAATTGGTCCATTTGGACTGATCTCATCATCCTGGCTAAGACAGCCTACGCGGTCATGAGGTTCGATGAGGCATCGTAGAGGGCCGCAACAGACGTGGCACGTCCGCTGGCTGCAATCAACCGCCTATCGCCGATGTCGATCAAAGGGCGACCTGTGCAACAACGTCGCAAAGAGAAGACCAATGAGATAGGTACCTTGTAAGGTGAGGACGAGGTACAGCGTCGTCAAAAACGTGCGTCCGTCAGAAAACCCCAAGCACTGCATCGCGGTAGCGGTCACTATAATCGTTATCAAGGACGCGACGATGAGCGCAGGCACCCTGAGGCGAAGGCCGATCAGCACGCCGACCGCTCCGACTGCAAGGAAGCTCCAAAGCATACCAACCTCCCCGCAGGCGTCCGAAGGGAAACCAATTAAGCCCAGAAAACCAGAGTCGCTTGGACTTGTGAACGTGAGTCTCTAGATTTTCATGGCTTTTCATTGCCAGGATGTGCAGCCATATTAACCGGCCTGGCGAAAACCCCGTCAGCCCGTAGCGATCCGGCATCATGAGCTTGGATCTGGACCTTGATCTGCTGGCGGCTTATGGCTGCTCGCATCGCATTCATTTCATGATTGTCGGGACGCACCTTGCTGTCCGTCACCGATGTGAGAGGGGGCCGTGAAACAGTGACGACGCCGGGAAGCTCGACCGCTTGCCCTTCCACAGGTCACATAATGGGCTTACAGCCTGCGACCATTCAGTCGGCCGCCTGCCGACTACGGCCGGAATTCGCTTGCTATCACGGTATTGAAGAGCCTAGCGAACATTCGGCACTCTGGATGTCGTCGGCGCGATCGAGAGCGCAGTGGTGCCCGGGGCGCCGGGGTCGGTGGCCTCGAAGCCCTCGAAGTCCTCTAGGTCGGGCATGGGAATTTCTACCTTCAAGGTGTCACCCGGGTTGACCACGTTCGACTCGCCTGCCCGCAGTTCCTTGCTGTGGCCATTTGTCGTGCGTACGATGGTGTAGATCGGTTTGGCCTTAGCGGCCCAAGCCTGGCGCGCCAGAAGCCGAGGCGCTGAAATTTCCGACTCATGTAGCAGTTCAATCGCCGTCTCTGCCCTGCGACCCAGTGCATCGAGTTCTGCCTGTGTCTGGCGCAGAGTTGCAGTGACTTCGTTCACGTACCGATTGCGCAATTCCAGAATAGAGATCTCCGTCTTGCTAATCTCCTGTCGGGTGCGGAGAAGGCTTGTCTCACCCGCCAGTCGTTCACTTTGATACTGCGCCAGCGCGCGTTCCAGTGACATCTCTCGTGGAGCGGCCGCGAGGCCCTTGGAAACAAGCGATGATACATCCCCCAGCTCTTTCTGGATGAGTGCGATCTGCCGGTCGTGGAAAACAAGTTGCTTGTCCAATGATATGAGCTCCTTTTCAAGAAAGGCCCGAAGACTTTCAAGTGCACGGATTTGGGTCTCTAGCCCTTCGCGGCGGGCCTGGAAGATTGACCGTTCCTGCTCCATGAGAAGCGCGACTGCGTGATCGTCTTGACGAGAAATCAGCGAGCCTGGAAAATTAATATTATCTGCGTGCTTAAGCTCCGCCTCCAGTCGTGCCTTACGGGCCAGAAGATTGATGTTCTCAAGCCCGAGAAGGCTGACGTCCCCTCTTCCTTGAATCATTTCGCGCTCGAATCTGGCGATGCTTTCTTCCCTCGTTCTCACGCCTCCGGCGATGCTTACCGCTTGGAGAACCGTAAGCTCCGGCCTGTATGGAAATTCCCCCGGTTGCATCACATGGCCGACGATATAAAAGGGTCTGTACTGAATGACTTCAACTGCCGCATCCGGACGTCTCCCGAGACCCATATTGCGCTTCAAGTTATCGCCAATGGCGTAGGCGAGGCTATTCGGCGTGAGACCGGCGGCAGGGATTGCCCCGACAAAGGGCAGTGACAATGTCCCGCCCGCGCTGACCGTGAAGGTATCATTCAAAGCCTTCCATTCAAAAATAACGTCACGCGAGGCGCGCCATTCATAGATCTTGACGCGCACCTTGTCCTGAGGTCCGAGGAGATATTCATCGTTGGCGATGGCGGCAATTGGTCCGCGTACGGAGAAAACGGAAAGCACGGCGGACAAGGCGAAACGGCCGATGCAACGCCTGGTACCCTTCGACAAAACGCGGGCTGGAACAAGACCCCGCACTTCCAGTGAAATGGGTAATTTGGATCGCGGGTGCTTGTGTGAGGGCATCATCTGGCCTCCTAGGCGGCTATCTTCTGGATGTATTCGGGCTCGATGCGGCCCTTCAGCAGATGCGCGAGGGCTATAAGGTTGCCGCGAAGGCGTCCCCGCCGGTCGATGTATGGCTCCGGCCAAAGGCTGCGCACAAGATTGGCGGCTAGGTTGCGTCCCATCAGCGGCAGTGCGAAACTTGCCGGCACGCTTCCTTTTCTTATCAGGTAAATTGGATTGATGATCTGGGAGTAGCCAAAGCGCTCGCCGCTGACGCGGCCGATCTTGAGCCCCAGATGAACACCGTGCAGTGTACTCAGACCGATCACTCGACCGAACCGTCTCAACTGACTTGTGAAGTCGATGTCTTCCTGCCAACCGTAAAGGACCAGCCGCTCATCGAAGCGCAACTTGCCGATAAACTTCATTCGAATCGACATGTTGCAGCCATAGGCCCCGACATGATCAACGATTTTCGGCTTGACAGGCATTTTCGATCGTTCAGCCGCAAGGACTTGAAGCCCCTCCGCCCAGCTCAGACCTGCAGTTCGGGCGCCGTCCTTGACGACGTGCCCCATCACCACCGCCCAGTCCTCATGGTCATGAAACGCCCGATCAACAAGGCGCAGATAATTGTCCTCGGGGATGAAGTCGTCATCGAAGAAGGTGATCACATCAAAGCGCTCTAAGACCTTATCGAGCGCTTGGTTGCGTTGCGCGCACAGTCCTCTCCTTCCCAAGACGATAGAGATCGGAAATTTGGGCTTCTCGTAGGCCGGAACGTGCGTCTCGTCAGGAGCCGACACGACGACCTCGTCCGGCAGCCTTTCCTGCCGTCCGAGGTGCTCTAGAAGGTGAGCAAGCTGCTCTTTGCGGCCGAAAGTGGCAATGATCACGGCCAGTTTCATCGATAGCTCGCTCTCTTGCAGTTGACATAATCACGGGCCTTCGCCTGGCGAAATTCATCCTAGGCGAGCCGGGGCGGCCAGACAGCCTGTGAATAAGGCTACCGAGGTGCCGGGGGCTGGCCCATCAGACGTAGCCACCATACGCATATCGATTATGTCCGCCTCGCAGGTGAGAACCGTCTAAGCCCGATTGCCACCTTGCCCGCGTCAACAGCCGAACACAGACTGTTTGGCGTGCGTTCCAGAGCCGCGTTCATGTGGAGAACCTGGAAGCACATCGGCTGAGGGGGTGTTCCCACATGCATCATATGCGCCGGGACGAAATGGCCACGATCACTGGCCTTAGGCCGCATAGACGCATTTCTGGTCAAACGCCGCCGGCATTGGCGGACCGCGGCGCAAGAATCGCCATCGTACACGACTGGTGCCCAAACTTTCGCGGTGGTGAGCGTGTGCTTGCCCGCATATGCAAGCTGTTCCCAAATGCAGAGGTCTTCACCCTATTCGACTTTCTTCCAAAGGACATAAAGGAGCAGTATTTTCACGATGTCGCGTTTCATTCCTCGGCCGCCAACCGATTGCCAATGGTGCAAAAATATTATCGCTCCCTGTTTTTTCTTTGCCCTTTTCTCGTCGAGCAGTTCGATGTCACCGGCTATGATGCCGTCATCTCGTCCTCCGCCGCCTTCGCGCGCGGAGTTCTAACCCGGCCTGACCAGCCACATTTATGCTACGTACACAGCCCCATTCGCTACGCGTGGGACGAACAGTTTTCCTATCTTGCGCAGGGTCGTCTTGGATTTGGCCCAAAGGGCCTGCTCTTCCGCTACATGCTGCATAATCTAAGGACCTGGGACACCCGAACCGCCCACGGGCCCGATCTCATGCTGGCCAATTCGAGCTATGTGCGCTCCCGTATCCAGCGAATCTACGGCCGGGAAGCTCAGGTCGTCTTTCCGCCGGTTGCCCTCGACGAACTCGAATTTATCGCCTGCAAAGACGACTATTACGTTACGGCGTCTTTTCTCGCGCCCTACAAACGCACGGACCTTGTGATACGGGCATTCAACGACATGCCATCGAGGCGACTGGTAGTGGTAGGAGAAGGTCAACAATCGCAGAGCCTGCGGGGCATGGCCAGCTCCAACGTAAGCTTCACTGGCTATTTGCCACGACAGGAATATGTGAGGACCGTCGCCAGGGCCAAGGCGATGGTGTTTGCTGGGTGCGAGGATTTCGGAATAGCTCTGGCGGAAGCACAAGCATGCGGTACGCCACTGATCGCTTTTGGCCGCGGCGGCGCGCGCGATATCGTGCAGGCGTTCGGCGAAGCAGAGCATCCAACTGGTATTCTCTTTGGCAGCCAATCTGTGGAGTCGCTCAAGGAGGCCATCCACGTCTTCGAGCAGAACCAGCCGGCGATCAAATCGCAGGCATGCCGATCGAATGCGGACAGATTTTCCGTAAACCGCTTCGACCTGGCGATCCTGAAAGCGCTTGCACTGGCGCAGGCCGCCCACGTCAGGCGATAGACGTGGCAACCGGCCCGCCGGAGGACTGAGACATTCCGTCCAAAACGGCCATTACGTCGAGATATCGGCCAGCCGACGCCTTCCACTGGAAATTTGACGCTCGTACCCTGCCGAGGCCGATCATTTCATCGCGCATGGCGGGCATGTTGCGCACCCGCATGAAACAGTCAAACCAAGCTTCGGCGTCGTCGGGAGAAGCGTAAAGAGCCGCTTCACCGCAGATTTCCGGCAAACTGGCACGATTGGATACAATGACCGGGCAACCGGTGGCCATGGCCTCGAGCGGAGGCAGACCGAAGCCCTCTATGAAAGAGGGGAACGCAAGGCACAGGCAGTCCTGGAGCAGCGCCGCCAATTCCTCATCCGACAGTCTTCCCAGCCAAACGACATTGCTGGCCGGTTCTTTCCGGCCGTCGCTCTTGAAAACGCGCGCGTCGGACATGCCTACCACCGCTATTCGAAGCCCCACAGCGGCAAGCCTTTCGGCCATGCCGATGATCAGGCCGGTGTTCTTGTGAGGAATTGCGCTTCCCATGACGACAATCGTGTCCCGCCCCGCGACGGCCCGAGTCCTTTGGGAATGCCCCGGCTTCCACGAGGCTGCGTGCTCGTGCCCGTTTGGGATCACCATGATCTTGCCAGGTCCGCATATTCGATGACGGACGAGCTCGCCGGCAGAGTAGCGCGAGACCGTCGCGACCGCCGCGACTCTCCTCCCCAAAGCAGGTAGTAAGGTGCGGTAGAGCAGCCGGAACGGGAGCGAATAACTCTGTGGGTAGGTTCGCGTGTTGACATCATGGATGCACAGGATCTGCTTTTGGACGCTCAAGGGGCCGGTATTGCAGAAGCTGAGAAGTCCACCTCGAACGTGAGCTGCAAGCGCTGCCTGCTCCCACAAGTGGCCGTGCGTAGGGGCAATGGCGATGGCGCGCGTTGAGATCCTTTTGAGGGAAGGGGCCCTTGCCTCGCGAGGAACGAGCAATTCGATCTTGAGCTTGCTGGCGAGGAGGGGCTGCTCGACGAGAAGTTCGTCCAAGGCACGCACGATCTCAAAAGCGTATCGCTGAACACCCGTAAGAGGCTGCGCCAGAAAGCGTCCGTTAATTGTCCACGAGCGTTCCATAGTCCGCCACTGCGCGCGTTACACCGCGTCCAAGCCTAGCGCAAACCTTCGGACTTTTCTTCCTAGCCCCCGTCAGCCCTTGGAGTGAGGACCGACGCCCGCTCGTTTGCCCTCGGCGCGGCCAGGCAAACCCCGTTCCGGCGAAAGGCTCACCACGTCACCACCCTTTGGATAGGGCTCTTACTCATTGGCGTTAAACTCGGTGTAGGTCGCAGGACGATGGCCATCGGGCATGCCACCTTTACCTCCAATTGGTTCGTTTCGAACGCGCGCATGTGGAGGTATTTTCCATAAGGTTAGGTTTAAGGACATAAGCCGACGGCATAACGCCTCCAGGTGGACGATAGGGCCCGAGCGACTGATGAGAAGTTGAACGACCCGCGCCCAATTGTTCATTGGATGCTCCATTGTGCATTCGGACAATGTCGTCCGCGGTGGAGTAGCAAGCATGACCGATGTCGGGGGCGCTCGCCCGGTCGACCAGCAGAGTACTCGTGCGAAATCGCCACGGCATGGATGGGACGTAGGGGGACCGGCGCTCGCGGCGCCTATTCCGAATTGGCATCATGACTGGACCATCAACGGGGACTTTCTCGCTTTGCGGCCGACTGGTGTGGCCCGCTATGCGCGAGAAGTAACTTTGGCGCTCGACGCGTTAATGACGGAACGTCATCCGATGACGCGTGGGCTCCAGTTTTCGATTGTCGCCCCTTGCGAACCGCCTGGAGATCTCCCCTTGGAGTCAATCCCGGTGCGTGTGGTGCCGGAATACAGTCGACCTCGGCTGCCGCAGTTCTGGGTGCAGGCGCAATTGCCATTTTATGTAAGGGGCGGATTGCTGAGCTTCTGCAATCTCGCGCCGGTAGCTATACGGCGCCAAATCGTGTGCATTCACGATCTACACACCAGATTGATGCCACAAAGCTACGGCCGAGGATTTCGCTTGGCGCACAGATTGATACTTCCAGCATTGGGCCGCCGAGCGTCGGCGATTACTACAGTATCGAGTTTCTCACGCGATCACATCGCCGGCTTTGGCGTGGCACCTTTCGAGAAGATCACTGTTACCTACAATGGAAGCGATCATGTAGCGCGCTGGGATGCGGCGCTATCGTCGATCGATCTGGGGCAGCGGCCTTTTGTCTTCTGCCTTGGCCAAAGCCAGAAGTACAAGAATGTAGAACTTCTATTGAAGCTTGCCCCAGCCTTGGATCGGCTGGGGCTGGATCTTTGTATGGCTGGCGATGTTGATGCCGCTTTGCTGAAACAATTGGTCCCGCAGCAGCCATCGAACCTCCGACTGCTGGGCCGCATCAGTGACGACGACCTGGCCAACGTGCTTTCGCATGCATTGTGCTTCCTTTTCCCCTCCCGCATCGAAGGGTTTGGTTTGCCAGCCGTCGAAGCGATGGCGCTTGGTTGTCCCCTTATTGCTTCGACTGCCCCCTGTCTTCCAGAGGTGTGTGGGGATGCCGCCCTTTATGCCGGTCCGGCAGATGCCGGATCATGGATTTCGGCCGTCCGCCGACTTTGCAAGGAAGACAGTCTACGTCGCCACTTGGCAGAAAAGGGCAGAGCCCGGGCAGCGACCTTTTCATGGCGCCGGATTGCTGAGGCGTATCTGCACCTGATCGCGGACATCGACTCATGCTAATCACATCCTGCGCGTGAACCCGCCGCAAGGTCTGCGTGACTCGCAGACTTCACCAGATCTGATGACGGCCATTTCCCTTTTGTTGGATTCCTTCCCGGGTCTCGCCCGCATCATTGGACCTCGTCCTGATCTATCCAGTTGGCGGCCAGGCCCCACGATTGAGCGCAATCGCCTCAGACTCGGGCCCAAACACGGCGGCTTCACCTTGCGGTAGCGACGCAAAAATTTAACGAGCAAGCGGGACCGTACTGAGTACTTCGCAAAAGCGTGAGGTTGCCTCCTCGCTCAGCCACAACTCAATATGCGTGACATGACCTCACAAGGGGGGAGCACGATACCGATTTCGCATTAGCTCGCATTAGCAATCTTACGTTGTGGCGCACTCCGTATATTATGCAAGTTTAAAGAAAGGGGGTGCCCCGCAAATGACAGTTGCGTCTGAAGCGTTTGCCCGGGCACTGGAAACCTCGATACTCCGGGTTGCGCTCAACGACAGCGATAAATCCCTCTTTGGGTCGCTCGGCTTCATTCCGAGGCGTTACCCCGCGCATGCGGTGATTACCCGACAGGGAGACGAGGAGGATCGCATCTTCGTCGTCCATTCCGGTTGGGGCTGCATTTGCACCAATTTGGCGAATGGCGAGCGGCAAATCCTCGATTTCCCGCTGAAAGGAGAGGTTGTAGCCTCTCGAGCCTTCGAGGGAGAAGGTTTGGAATCATTCACGGCACAGACCGAACTCATGCTATTCGAGGCGCCCGCCAAGGCGATCTCGTCAGGCCTCGCCCATTCCACGAGCCTTGCCGCTGGCCTGCTCGGGGCGATCGCCCGCGAAAAAGCGATTCTGTCTCAGCACTTGACCAATCTGGGCCGAAGAAGTGCCTTGGTACGTACCGCTCATTTTTTCCTTGAGTTGGGGACGCGCCTAGAGAAGGCGGATGCTGCAAAAAGCCATGGGTTTAAATGCCCCCTAACTCAATATGATCTCGCGGCCGCACTCGGGGTAACCCCGATCCATGTTAACCGGATGCTGCGCGAATTGAGACAGAGGAGCTATTTGGATTTCCGACAGGGTTCCGTTCATTTACTGAACAAAGAAGGCCTAGAGCACTTTGCAGATTTCGATCCAGGTTACCTCCGTTTGCCCGGTGAGACATGAAATGCGAATGCGAGATCAAGATGTTTGAGATAACCCAAAATGGGTATAGTGCGAGCGGATTGTAAAACCGTATTAATCTGTAGAGTAGCCTGTAATTGCTCCGTTTAGGTTAGATTTCCCATATATATACGAAATAATGGTGCATATTAACTTAGGTTAATGAACGGTCACGCTTTAGGGCTTATTCTCGCTTACTATTGGGGATTGGCGCTTTACCGGCGCCCTTTCAAATGTTGACATTTTTTTGTGGCGGGTGACGTGAACCGTTCAGCGCCACCTCATCATTTATTTGCGCCCGACTAATGTTGCGGTGGGGGTGTACCATGCATTCATTGACTCGAATTCACGAAAATGGCGCGCTTGAAGTCCACAGGCTGAGCTCACCTCTTCCTGGCAAGGCAATAAGTGAAACGCATAACAACACGGCAGCGGGCTCGGCTCTGCTCCTGCTGGACAACCGAACACTCGATAGGGAATGCCTGTCCCAATGTCTCGTGCTGCATGGTATCGGCATGCAAGTCTTAGCCTATGGTTCAGTTGATGAATGGCGCAAGGACAAAGAACCTCATCCGCCCATCGCGGCAATCCTGTTGAATATCGGTGGTCGAAAGGCTGTCGATGCCAGCAATTCGGCCGAAATCTCGGATCTGGTAAGGGAATTTGACCCGACCCCCGTCGTGCTCCTATCCGACTGGGATGAACTGCCTCAAATCCTCAAGGCACTTGAGTGCGGAGTCAGGGGCTATATACCATCCTCAATCGGGTTCGACGTCTGTGTGCAAGCCGTCAATCTCGCGCGAGCCGGCGGGATATTCGTCCCCGCCAGCAGTGTCCTGACCACACGAATGGACATGGTCGCTGGCGGGGAGGTGACACGGCCTCTGGGGGGGATGTTCACGCAGCGGCAGGAAGAAGTCATCCAAGCGCTCAGGCGCGGCAAGGCGAACAAGATCATTGCCTACGAGCTCAATCTGCGTGAGAGCACCGTAAAGGTCCACATCCGGAACATCATGAAAAAGCTGAAGGCTACGAACCGGACTGAGGTTGCTTACAAGCTCAGCGATATGTTCGTCGTCGAGGGCGGAGCACGGGACAAGCCGGGACTGCGGGAACCGCGATCCTGTTAATGGTTCCAACAATTGGAGGTGCGCGAGGCGGTGCAGATGAATTTTGCTCGTTTTGAATCGGCGTCGGCAAATGGGCGGGCCCAAGAATCCGGGCCGGACAAATTTACCTATGAGACGAGCCCGCTGATACGGGCGACGGGGTTTCGGGAATACGATGCGCGGTGGTGGTTCGGGCGCTCCGATGGCGGGACGGCGCCCGAACTTAACCTGATGGGCGCTCAGGCACTGGGCATGGGGCTTGGCACCTTCATCCAGCGCTCCGGCGCCGGTCCGGAGATCGTGACCGGGCACGACTTCCGTTCCTACTCGCTTAGCATCAAGCTGGCATTAGTTTGCGGGCTGATGGCCGCAGGCGCCCGGGTCAGGGACATCGGCCTGGCTTTGTCTCCGATGGCCTATTTCGCGCAGTTCGCACTCGACGTGCCGTCGGTCGCGATGGTGACGGCCTCGCACAACGAGAACGGCTGGACCGGCGTTAAGATGGGCATGGCCCGGCCGCTGACCTTCGGGCCGCAAGAGATGGCGGAGTTGAGAAGGATCGTACTGGAAGCTGACTTCGACCTGACCGGCGGCGGAGCCTATGAGTTTGTTCCCGACTTCCGTCGGCGCTATATCGACGATCTGACCCGCGGCAGGCGCATCGGCCGGAAGCTAAAGGTCGTTGCCGCCTGCGGCAACGGCACGGCCGGCGCTTTTGCGCCTGATGTGCTGCAACGGATCGGCTGCGAGGTGATCCCGCTCGACTGCGAGCTGGACCATTCCTTCCCCCGCTATAATCCCAATCCCGAGGACCTGAAGATGCTCCATGCCATCCGGGACAAGGTCTTGGAGAGCGGCGCCGATGTCGGCCTGGGCTTCGACGGCGATGGCGATCGCTGCGGGGTGGTCGACAACGAGGGCTGCGAGATCTTCGCCGACAAGATCGGTGTGATGTTGGCACGCGATATTTCCGCTTTGAATCCTGGTTCGGTTTTCGTGGTCGACGTCAAATCGACCGGGCTCTTCGCGAGCGATCCGGTGCTGAAGGCGAACGGTGCGCGCACCGACTACTGGAAGACCGGCCATTCCTACATTAAACGAAGGGTCGCTGAACTGGGTGCCATCGCGGGCTTCGAGAAGTCGGGCCACTTCTTCTTCAATCCGCCTCTCGGGCGCGGGTATGACGATGGGTTGATCACCGCGATGTCGATCTGTGAGATGCTCGACCGCAGTCCGAACAGAAGCATGGCCGACATCTACCGGGCGCTGCCGTTGACCTGGAGTTCACCAACCATGTCGCCACCTTGCGCCGATGAGGTGAAGTATGCCGTGGTCGAACGGGTGGTGGAGCGGTTCCGGGCGATGCAGCGGGACGGAGTCCCTGTCGCAGGACAGATGATTGCCGATCTCGTCACCGTTAACGGCGTGCGCGTGGTGGCCGAGGACGGCACCTGGGGACTGGTGCGGGCATCCTCCAACAAGCCGGAGCTCGTCGTCGTGGTCGAAAGCCCGGTCTCGGAAGCACGCCAGCGCGTCATGTTCGAGGCGGTCGACTGCGTACTCAGGGAAAATCCGGAGGTCGGCGCCTACAACCAGACCTTCTAGCCGGAAGCGAGCAAGGGAAGAGGGCGAAGTTATGCCGGAACGGATTTCCTGCTTCGTAATGAGCGGCGGCGTCGGTTCGCGGCTTTGGCCACTTTCACGCGAGGACAATCCGAAGCAATTCCATGACCTTGCCGGCCACGGCTCGATGCTGGTCAACACCGTGCGGCGGCTGAAGGCTCGACCGGCTGGGGACACGCCAGTCCACGTGATCGCGTCGGAGCGCCATTCTGAGCGGATGCGTGCCGACCTGGCCGGCATCGATTTGGCGGGTGGTCACGCGATCTTCGAGCCGGTTGGCAGAAATACGGCTGCCGCGGTCGCTGTGGCTGCACTCCAGACGATTGCCGCTCACGGCGACGGACTGGTCTTGGTTGTGCCCTCCGACCACGAGATTTCGACCGAGGAGCAGTTCTGGAATACAGTGGAAAAGGGCGTGCCGGCGGCCGAAGCCGGCAGACTTGTTGTCTTCGGCATCCCGCCGGACCAGCCGGAAACTGGGTACGGCTACATAGAGTCGGTTGGTAAGGGCGATGTTCGTGATGTCGCCCGGTTTGTTGAGAAGCCTGGACTGGAGATGGCGAAGGCCTATGTCGCGTCCGGAACCTTTTTCTGGAACGCTGGCATTTTCCTGTTTCGCGCCGGCGCTATGCGCGCAGCCTTCCGCAAGCATCAGGCCGTGATCTGGCAAAAGACAGAGTGCGCCTTCGCGGCGGCAGCGACCGAGGTGTCGGGCACCTACCTTCCAATTGAGCAATATTCGACAATCCCCTCTGCCTCGATCGACTATGCGATCATGGAGCATGCGAGCGGCATCGCGATGGTGCCGGCGAGCTTCTGTTGGAGCGACCTCGGCTCCTGGCAGTCGCTGCTCGATATCAGCCCTACCGACGGGAACGGCAACGTGGTGATCGGCGACGTCGTCGCAATCGATTGCGAGCGCTCCTACCTGCGCAGCCAGGGTCGGCTGCTCTCGGTCATCGGTCTCCGAGACGTCGCGATCGTGTCCACGGCTGACGCCACCTTCGTGGCGCCGGTCGCCAAGAGCCAGGAGGTCAAGCGCATCGTCGAACAACTAGAGAAGAGCGGGCGTTTGGAGACGAAGTTCACCCCGGCTCACGGTCGCGTGCTTCAGCCCGGTGCCTGGCGTGAGCGGGTCGCTCACTGGCTGTTCGAGGAAACGCTGCCGCTGTGGTCTACGGTGGGTGTCGACGAGCGCCATGGCGGCTTCCACGAAGCCATGAGTTTCGAGGCTGCGCCGCTGATGAAGCCCAAGCGTATGCGCACCATGGCCCGTCAGGTCTACGCCTTTTCCGTGGCAAAGCTACGCGGCTGGGACGGCGATGCCGACCGGTTGATCGAGCATGGCATTGCGTTCATGGAGAAAGGACGTACTCAACGCGGCGGCTGGGCGCGGGTGCTTCAGGAAGACGGCACGATTGCCGATGCGTGTGAGGATGCTTACGATCATGCCTGTGTCCTGTTGATGCTCGCTCACGCACACCAAGCCGGCAATCCAGACGCTCTGCGGCTCGGCCAGGAGACCTTCGCCTTTCTCGACGAACACCTGGAGGACGACAGACTGACCGGTTTCCTCGAGACATCAGACGGTACCGAGTTGCGCCGGAGCAACCCGCATATGCATCTTCTCGAGGCTTTCCTCGCCTGGTACGCAGCAACGGGCGAGCGGGGTTATCTGCGCCGGGCTGCCCGCATCATCGATCTGTTCCGCAGCCATTTCTTCGATACCGAAAGCTGGACGCTCGGCGAATATTTCGACGAGGCCTGGAGGCCGGCCGCCGGTGAAAAGGGCCAGTGGACCGAGCCTGGCCACCATTTCGAATGGGCCTCGCTTCTCGTCGAGTTTGCCGCAAAAAGTAGGCAGACGGATCTGATTGCTTTTGCACGCAAGCTCTACGCTTCCGCGATAGCAACTGGGCTCAATCGATCCACAGGACTGGCTTACGGAGCGGTGTCGCGCGCCGCCCTCCCGCTTGACCTCATCTCGCGCAGTTGGCCGCAGGCCGAGGCGGTCAAAGCCGCGCTCGCGCTTGAAGGCACGGGTGGACCGGATCTCAAGCCGGAGATCGAGGCGCGTGTCGGTCGCCTGTTCCGGTGGCACATCGACCCGGCGCCGCTCGGCATGTGGATCGACCGTATCGACGATAAGGGTAGGGCCGTTGCGACTGAAGTGCCAGCTTCCATATTCTATCACCTCGTGACCGCCCTTATGCAGTATCTCGATAAGACGGAAGAAGCTCTCTATCGATTGCCTTCATTTTCTCAAAGCGTCGGTGCCGCAGACCCTTCAGCCGCACTCAATAAGGAAACTGTGTAATGAAACCCCGAAGCGGCATCGACGTAGGTCCGCTACAGGCATTCAACGGGTGGATGTTCTGTTGAGCTTTTCTTAGCGAGCGACTAGGCATTGTTGCCTCCCCGCGAAGATAATGTCCAAATCATAAGGGGTTTATGTCGTATAGACCTGCGCGCATATGTCCTGTTGATGCGGATGCTTATCACTGCCAGCCAAAACGGTTCTCCGCAATCGGTGTGCTGGACCCAGGATTTGCCGTAGGTAACCGTGAGGCACCGCTGGGCTTCTCAACCCCACGCCAATCCGTTCAAGCCCAATCCATGCCGAAAGGTCGCCGATGCGACGCCGCTTCTGGTGCGCGCCAGATGCAAAGAAGCGCTACCGCTGTTCGACCTGATGATGATGGGAGGCGGACGAGAAATCCCGCCTAGATCTGAGCAGCCGCAACCTCATGCCGCTGCCAGTACATCCGTGGTCAACGGCACGAGGGCACGAGGGAGGACTTGTAATCTGCGCGTTGATTGTGACGGTGGCAAGTTGAACGCAGTACGCAATTGTGCGTAGCCAGCGTTTCGCGATCGGAGAATGCCGCTAGCGACCACCTGATGAGTACCATCACCTTTTCGGCGGCCCTGCAGCTCGCACCTTGGTGATGAAGCGTATTTCGCTTGCCCCAAAAGCTGAATAGTTTGGACGAGCTTCGGTTAGCGATATTGGTCCCTTAGGCAACTTCGCACTCGTCTGTATCGGCTCTCTTTCCCGGCTTTTGTTCGCCGCAGGCGGCCAGCCAACTTCTCAAGCAAGTTGCAGCTCACTGCCTTCCTGCTCTTGCGCCGGCGTGGCCACATGGTGGGGCCAACGGCAAGCGCCAGGGCGGACTTGATAGACGGTGCGCCGAAAGCGGCCGTGATCTCGCGCCTTACATGAACCTTAGTGTCAGATAATAGACACTAATTCTGCGGTTTCCTTTGATGTGCGCTCAGCTTTAGTCTCTCAAATACGTCGGGACAGAACTCGAACTGCCTCGCAGTTCCGCGCCCCATGGAGTTCTTCACAATTGTCTCTGTAAGTATGCCTCGCTCAACGAGTGGGTCGACCGATTCCGCCACGGCATTGCGCGTCAATCCGGTGATTTTAACGATGTTTGAAAGCGTTAGCTTTTCGTGGCTCTGGTGCATCATGTAGAGGACCGTCATCATCCCAAGCTGCTTCAGCCGCGATTGCGGAGTCTCCCCGTCGATGGGTTTGTCGAGGACTTCTTGCAGGGCGTAGGCCGCAAATAACTGACTCTGCCAATGTGCGTTGAGTGCTCTTGCCATCTTTTATACTATCAGTTATATGATTGTAAAACGAGGCGGGAAGCCGCAGAGCCTGCTAGGTTCCGCAAATGCTTGCGTCGGTGAAGGGTAGTGGTCATGGACAAGTCTCTCATGCAGGCAGTCATTGCTGCAGCCAGCTTAGCGTCATTCTATCTGGTTTTCGACGGTAAAGCGCGAGCGTATGAGTGGGGATGCCAGGTTATCCTGTGCCTTTCCGCTCCCGGCGGACCGACGCAGTATGCAGAGTGCCGGCCTCCGATCGAGAAGCTCTGGCGCGCGCTTGCAAAGGGACACTCTTTTCCGACCTGCAGCGGCGTTGGGTTCCAGGCCTCGCGCCCCAGATACCAGCCGTATTACTGCAATGATGGCTACCGCCTGACGACGCGGTATGGAGATCGTGGGCGCGAGGCGAGCTGCGTCTCGACCACGCCACAAACCGTCTCAAGTGATGAATGCTATTCCGACAATGATCGGAACACCTCGGCGATGTGGCGCCGGAGCGAGGGCCGCATGAAGTGCCAACGCTATGTGACGACGCGGCCGAACGTCCGCGCGCAACCCCATTATGTCGACGTGACCATCGACGGCGTCGGCAAACAAAGGGTGTGGTACTGAGCCATGCCTGTTGCGTTCCTCGATCTGGCGCAAACGTGCGCACCAATGGTTGCGGCCGAGACACTCGCCGGCGTCGTCAGTCTTGAAAGCAGATTCGAGCCGTTGGCCATCCGGATCAACAGCGGCGCCAAACTTTCGCAGCAGCCCGCGACCGAGGCGGAAGCGATCGAGATCGCCACATCGCTGGTAGCCGAGCGGCAGGACATCCAACTCGGTCTCGGTGGTATTGGCACGGAGGAACTCCGGAACCTGAAGCTCTCGATCTCCGACGCCTTCGACCCGTGCCTCAACTTTCAGGCCACCGCGACGCTTCTCGACGGATATTACCGGCTCGCAGTGAAGGCCGGCGCGGATCCGTACCAGGCCGAACAGGTGATGCTGCAATCCTACTACGGCCGAGACGATCCGTCCGTTGGCGCCAAGGTCCAGTACGACGAGCAGGTCCGCGAAGAAGTGAAGCGGCTCGGCAAAACCGTTGCGACTCTCGTGATCGGAGATGGCGGACAGCAGAGGGAGGTCACCGAAGCTAGCGCCGGCGATGTGGCGGTCGCGGAGGCGGACGACGTCCGGCCCGTCGATGAGACGGCATCAGCGCCGTCCTGGGACGTTTTCAGTTCGCGGCGGAAGTCTTCCGTCCTCGTGTTTCAGAACAGTCAAATGGAGCAGAGTGAATGAATTTAAGTTCCCGTATCCGCCCATTAGCCGCCAGCGGTTTAATGGCCGTCGCCATTGTGGCCACTCTGGTCGAACCGGCCTTCGCGCAAGCCGCCGGCATCGAGACCGTACTGCAGAACATCGTCGACATGCTGACCGGAAACATCGCCAAGCTGCTGGCCGTCATCGCGGTGATCGTGATCTGCATCGCCTGGATGTTCGGCTACATGGATCTGAGACGGGCAGGGTTCTGGATCATCGGCATCGGCGGCATCTTCGGCGCCACCGAACTTGTGAACACCATCGTCGGAAGC
Organism: Sinorhizobium sp. 22678; assembly: GCF_052044265.1. NCBI lineage: Bacteria > Pseudomonadati > Pseudomonadota > Alphaproteobacteria > Hyphomicrobiales > Rhizobiaceae > Sinorhizobium > Sinorhizobium sp. 22678. The sequence goes on from NZ_JBQEMS010000029.1 coordinate 52,933, forward strand.
TGATGTCATGGCGACCGCGCGGCCAACGCTCGAGGACGACACGCTGTTCATCGCCTGCACCCGGCCGGCGATGATCGCCGGCGTGACGATGGAAGCGATGGGCGTGAACATCATGCTGACGACCATTCTCTTCATCGTTGCCGGCTCGGTCGCCTACTTGGCTGTCGGCGTCGTCTTCCATCTGGTGTTCCGCGCGCTCGTCAAGCACGACCACAACATGTTTCGCATCCTGCTTGCCTGGGTGGAGACGCGCGGCCGGTCACGCAACGGCTCCTATTGGGGTGGGGCGACGCTTTCGCCACTGAGGCAGGCCCGGCGTTACGACGAAAAGGACCTCGGATTTGCCTAGTCTCGCCACACTCAGGTCTCGCGAGCTTGGCCCGGAGACCTTCATTCCCTATGTCCGCCACGTCGACGAATCCACGATCGCGCTCGATTCCCGCGCGCTCATGGTGATGATCGCGCTTGAGGGCGTCTCCTTCGAGACCGCGGACGTTCTCGACTTGAACGCGCTTCACCGCGATCTCAACACGCTTTATCGGAACATAGCCGACGAACGGCTTGCCCTTTGGACCCATCTCATCCGCCGTCGCGACAACAGCTATCCGGAAGGCACGTTCACCACGCCGTTCTCCGCCGCGCTCAATGACAAGTACCGCGCGCGCATGGTGGGCGAGGATCTGTTTCGCAACGATCTCTACCTGACGATCCTGTGGTCTCCGGCGCGCGATCCGGCCGACAAGGCGGCGAAACTGTTGTCCCGCCTGCGTCACGCTCGTCGCGCTGGCATCGAGCTGGATCAGGAGGCCTTCAAGCAGCTTCGCGATAAGGTGGTCGATGTCACGGCGGCGTTGAAGCGCTTCGAACCGCGCGTACTGTCGCTTTACGAGCACGATGGCTTGCTGCTCTCGGAACCGAGCGAGGTCCTGCACCAGATCGTCGGTGGCCGACGGGAGCCGATCCCGCTGACCGACGGGCGCATCGCCTCGGCGATCTACTCCGACCGCGTCATCGTGGGCCGCGAGACGATCGAGATCCGGCACGAGGCGACGAGCCGCTTTGCCGGCATGCTGAGTTTCAAGGAATATCCGGCCCGCACCAGGACCGGCATGCTTGATGGTGTGCTCACCAGCCCTTTCGAACTGATCCTGGCCCAATCCTTCTCCTTCGTCTCGAAGGCGAACGCCCGCGCCATCATGGGCCGCAAGCAGAACCAGATGGTGAGCAGCGGCGACAAAGCCGCCTCGCAGATCGAGGAGCTCGACGAGGCCATGGACGATCTGGAGTCCAACCGGTTCGTGCTGGGAGAGCACCACCTGACGCTTTCCGTCTTCGCCCCGTCGGTGAAGGAACTGACCGACAACTTCGCCAAGGCTCGTGCCAGCCTAATCAGTGGCGGCGCAGTCGTCGCGCGCGAAGATCTTGGCCTTGAGGCGGCCTGGTGGGCGCAGCTGCCGGGAAACTTCCGTTACCGCGCCCGGTCCGGAGCGATCACGTCGCGGAATTTCGCAGCCTTGTCGCCCTTCCACGCCTATCCACTCGGCCGGAAGGACGGCAACGAATGGGGTCCCGCCGTCACCCTGCTCAAAACGGCCTCGGGGTCTCCGTATTATTTCAATTTCCACTATGGCGATCTCGGCAACACCTTCGTCTGCGGACCCTCCGGCACCGGTAAGACCGTGCTTCTCAACTTCATGCTGTCGCAGCTCGAAAAGCACGATCCGCATGTGGTGTTCTTCGACAAGGACAGGGGAGCCGATCTCTACGTGCGCGCCGCCGGCGGCACCTACCTTCCCCTCAAGAACGGTGTCCCGACCGGCTGCGCCCCTCTGAAGGCACTCGAACTGACGCCAGAGAACAAGGTGTTCCTGACGCGCTGGGTCGGCAAGCTTGTCGGTTCGGCAACGCGGGAACTGACCGTGACTGAACTCCGCGACATTGCGTCCGCCATCGACGCGCTCGCCGACCTGCCGGTCGAGCGGCGGACGATTGGCGCGCTCAGGACTTTTCTCGACAACACCGATCCAGAAGGTATCGCGGCAAGGCTGCGGCGGTGGGAGAGGGGAGGGCCGCTCGGCTGGGTTTTCGACAATGTCATCGAGGACATCGGCTTCGGCGAGTTTGGTGTCGGCGGCAAGTTCGTCGGCTATGACATGACCGACTTCCTCGACAACGAGGAGATTCGCACGCCGCTAATAGCCTACCTCTTTCATCGAGTCGAGCAACTGATCGACGGCCGCAGGATCATCATCGTCATCGACGAGTTCTGGAAGGCGCTTCAGGACGAGAGCTTTCGTGATCTCGCCCAGAACAAGCTCAAGACGATCCGCAAGCAGAACGGCCTCATGCTGTTCGCCACGCAGAGCCCGCGCGATGCGATCGTCTCGCCGATCGCCCATACCATCATCGAGCAATGCCCGACCCAGATTTTCCTGCCGAACGCCCGCGGCAACCACGCCGACTATATCGACGGCTTCAAGCTGACGGAGCGCGAATACGAGCTGATCGCGCGCGAGCTCTCCGTCGAGAGTCGCCGGTTCGTGCTGAAGCAGGGGCACAACAGTGTCGTTGCCGAGCTGGATCTCAACGGCTTCGACGACGAGCTCGCTATCCTCTCCGGCCGGACCGCCAATATCGAACTCGCCGATGCCATTCGCGCGGAGGTGGGCGACGGTGCCAAGGACTGGCTTCCCGTTTTCCAACAAAGAAGGAGTGCGAGCTGATGGCTTTCCATCGACTTCACGGTGCGGCAATCGCCGCGGCGCTGATCCTTTGCCCCGGCAGTGCGGCGGGGCAGGGAATCCCGGTGATCGACCAGACGGCGATCGCCAAGCACATCGAGAGCATTGCGCAGTTGAAGTCCCAGCTCGATGCCCTGCATCAGCAGATCGAGCAGGCGCAGCAGCTTTATGGTTCGTTGAATAAGCTGACCGACATGGCCGATGTCGCCAGCGTCCTGAATGATCCGGCGATCCGCGAGGCGCTGCCGGCAGATTTCAATGCCATTGAAGGATTGTTCAAGGGCAACGCCACCGGCCTCTTCGGCGATTCCGCGTCGAAATTCCTCGAAGGCAATACGACCTACCGGACCAGCGCCGACGACTTCTATGCGCAGGAGCTTTCCCGCATCCAGAACAGGAATGCCGGGCAGATGAGCCTTGGCGAGCAGATCTATGACGCCGCGACCAAGCGCATCGATGGTATCGACCAGTTGCGGCAAAAGATCTCCACGGCTGGCGACGCCAAGGATATCGCCGACCTTCAGGCGCGGCTTCAGGCCGAAACGGCTTTCCTCCAGACCGATGTGCTGCGGATGGAGGGGCTGCGGATGGTGCAGCAGGCTCAGGCGCAGGTGGACGAACAGCGTAAGGCCGAGGACTGGCGCCAGCGCATGGACACGATGAAGGCGGCCCTGCAATGAGGAGACTGCTCCTTCTTCTGGCAATGCTTGGCCTGGCGGCCTGCTCGGAGCCGTCGGACCGGAGCTACACCGTCGATGAGTTGGTGGCCGACGAGGCGCTGCTTACCGACATCATCACGAAGTGCCGTAACAATCCAGGCAAGCTTCGCGACACCACGAACTGCAGGAACGCCGAAGCCGCCGACGGCAAGCTGCGGCTGCAGCGCATGCGTGACTCCTTGGGAGGCTGATGCGCATGTATGAGGTGTTCAGCTTTGTCGACGAGCAATTCAAGACCCCCCTGGAGACCTTCATCTCCGACGGAACGTCGAACATCTCAGAGTGGGTCTCAGGCCCGTTGACGGCGGCGATCACCCTCTACATTGTACTCTACGGCTATCTCGTCCTTCGCGGTTCGATCCAGGAACCGATCCTCGATTTCGCCTACCGGGCGATCAAGCTCGCCATCATCGTGATGTTGGTGAAGAACGCCAGCGAATATCAGACCTATGTCACCAACATCTTCTTCGACGTCCTGCCGCGCGAGGTCTCCCAGGCGCTGAACACCGGTACGGCGCCGAGCGCCTCGACCTTTGATAGCCTGCTCGACAAGGGGCAGGCCTCTGCTACCGATATCTGGTCGCGTGGTTCCTGGCCGGTCGACATTGTCACGGGCGTCGGTGGCATGATGGTGATCGGCGCAAGCTTTTGCGTCGCTGCGATCGGCTACATCGTTTCGCTCTACGCCCGGCTGGCGCTCGCCATCGTGCTGGCGATCGGGCCGATTTTCGTGGCGCTCGCCATGTTCCAGTCAACGCGACGCTTCACCGAGGCTTGGATCGGGCAGCTTGCCAATTTCGTGATCCTTCAGGTCCTCGTCGTGGCCGTCGGCTCGCTGCTGATCACCTGCATCGACACGACCTTCACGGCAATTCAGGGATATAGCGACGTGCTGATGCGCCCGATCGCGCTTTGCGCCATCTGCCTTGCCGCCCTCTATGTCTTTTACCAACTCCCCAACATCGCTTCGGCGCTGGCCGCCGGCGGGGCGTCGTTGACCTACGGCTACGGCGCCGCACGCGACGCCCACGAAAGCACGCTGGCTTGGGCAGCATCACACAGCGTCCGTGCGGCCGGGCGCGGTGTCCGAGCCGTTGGTCGAACCTTCACCTCGAAAGGCTCGGGATCATGACGCCTTTCGCACGAACAAGAAAAAGGCTCTCCAGGAATGATCAAAATATTTTCGCTGTTCTGCATGGCGGCCGCCTTAAGCGGCTGCACATCGCTGACCTATCCGCTACCGAAATGCGACGGCTATTCGCGCAGGCCGCTCAATCGCTCGATGTGGCAATGGGAGGACAATAGCAATCTCAACCAGAAGCATTCGAATACGTGGTCAACGACCTCCCAGCACGCGGCCACACCCTATGTCGAGGAAAGCAGGGAGCCGCCGGCTTTCGCCCATCTCACCATTGCTGCTTTTTACCGACGTTGCGAGGGGTGACGCCATGGTTTCAGGGGATGAACTCAAGACATACTTCGACAAGGCGCGGCGTTTCGATCAGGACCGGATGGTCCAGTTGGAGCACTCGGCGCGCATCGCCTGGTCGATCGCCATCGTTGCAGGCGTCCTTGCCGGTGCATCCATCTTCGCGGTCGCAGGCCTCACACCGTTGAAAACGGTCGAGCCGTTTGTCGTGCGGGTCGACAATTCGACGGGCATCGTCGACGTGGTGTCGGCGCTGACATCGACGGCGGGAACCTACGATGAGGCTGTCACCAAATACTTCGCGGCGAAATATGTGCGCGCTCGCGAAGGCTACGTCTGGAGCGAAGCGGAAGAGATTTTGCGCACGGTCGCCCTGCTGTCCACTCAAGCAGAGCAAGCCCGGTTCGCGGCCTTATATCGCGGCGGCAATCCGGAATCGCCACAGAACGTCTATGGGCGCGGTGCCACGGCGCGCATCAGCATCGCCTCGATCTCGCTGATCAACCCGCACGTCGTCTCCGTCCGCTACATGCGGACGATTACCCGTGGCGAGGAAGTCCGTACAACCCACTGGGTCGCGACCCTCACCTATTCCTATGCCAACGCCCCTATGTCCTCGACAGACCGGCTGGTGAACCCCCTCGGCTTTGCGGTCAGCGAATACCGCGCCGATCCGGAGGCTATCAATTGATAAGAAAGACAATCTTCGTTACGGCTTTCCTTGTGGGAGCCGCCTCTACAGCCTTTGCACTCGACATCCCACGCGGCGCGTCACAGGACAGCCGTGTCCGGTTCGTGAACTACCAGCCGTACAACATTACCAGAATCGTCGGCACGCTGCGCTCCTCCGTACAGGTCGAGTTCGCGGCCGACGAGGAGATCGCCCATGTGGCGCTCGGCAACAGCGTTGCCTGGGAGGTGGCGCCGGCGGGAAACATCCTATTCCTGAAACCGCGCGAGAACCAGCCGGTCACGAACATTTCCGTGGTGACGACGCGCCGGGATGGATCGACGCGCAGCTATCAGATGGAACTCACCGTACGCGACGGCTCCGTCGCGGTCGGCCAGAACACATACTTCTATGTGAAATTTCGCTATCCCGGTGATGAGGCGGAGTTCCGCCGCCGGCAGGCCGCTGCTCGCGCACTCGCCAACCAGGCGAAGGAAGCCGACAATGTGCTGGCTCTTCATGAAGCATTTGGGCCGCGCAACTGGCGCTATTCGGCACAAGGGACGCAGGCGCTGGAACCGCAGAGCGTCTACGACAACGGCAAGATCACGACCTTCGCATTCGTCGGCAACCAGGAGATGCCCGCCATTTACATGGAGAACTCCGACGGCTCCGAGAGCCTGGTGCCGAAGTCGGTCGATGGCAATCTGGTGATGGTTCACGCGATCAGCCGCAAGTTCATCCTGCGCCGCGGCAAGGATGTGCTGTGCGTTTTCAATGAGGCCTACGATCGTGTCGGCATCAACCCGGACACCAACACAACATCACCGTCGGTCGAGCGCGTCGTAAAAGCCGACGACGCTGTTCAATAGGGAAGGGGAATCATGGCTCAGGAAGACGAAACCCGGATTCCCGGAGAGCGTGCCGAAACGGTGACCGGCCGGCGCATCGACAATATCCCCGTGCTCAAGCGCGGCGCGGCGGCGCTCGCCGCCCTGGCGTTCGTTGGTTTTGCCCTTTGGTCGACAACCGGGAAAGAAGCGAATGATGAGAACGCGCAACCCGAGCGCATCGTTATTCGGCAGACAAGCGACTTTGAGGCTGCCAAGGAGAAGGTCGAGCCGACGCAGGCGGTCCCGGAAGTGAAGCTGCCAACCCCGGTCGTAGAACCAGTCACCAAGGAGAAGGATGAACTGCTCGACTCTGCTCGTCGCGCGCCGGTCATGGCGTTCAGTGGTGGGCAGAAAAATGCGACGCAGCGCCGCGAGGCGGACAGTTCGGAGACGGCTGCGAAAAGCAATTTCCTGCCGTTCAATAGCAATATGATAGGGCAGAACCAGCAGAACAGCGAGGAGCAGCGGTTCGACGGCCTGTTACGACCGACAAAGCTCGAAGGCTCGCGTGCCGGCACTCTTGGCAATCGGAATTACATTGTCGCCATGGGTACCTCGATACCCTGCGTGTTGGAAACGGCGATGGCGTCGGATCAGCCTGGCTTCACAAGCTGCGTGATCAATCGCGACGTTCTTTCCGACAATGGCCGCGTCGTGTTGATGGAAAAAGGCACACAGATCGTCGGCGAATACCGTGGCGGTTTACATCGTGGTCAAAAGCGCCTGTTCGTGCTTTGGAGCCGTGCGAAGACGCCGAACGGCGTCATCGTCACGCTGGCGTCACCGGCGACCGATGCGCTCGGCCGTGCAGGCGTTGACGGCGATGTCGACACCCATTGGTGGGAGCGCTTCGGCAGTGCCCTTCTCCTTTCCATAGTCGGAGACGCCACGAGTTATGCCAACAACCGCCTGCAGGACAGCGACGTCGATCCGCAGAACGCCACGAGCACGGCCCAGCAGGCCGCAGCGATTGCCGTGGAGCAGTCGATCAACATCCCGCCGACACTCCTGAAGAGCCAAGGTGAGCTTGTATCGATCTTCGTCGCGCGCGACCTCGACTTTTCCGGCGTCTACACGCTTCGAATAACAGAACCGAAGAACAGAATACCTGACCGGGCGGTGCTCGGTGACTTCAGTCCGCAATCGGCGTTGGTGACAAAGTAGGGGTGGCAATATGACTGAGGGACCTGATGCAGCAGTCGTCCGCGAACTACTTGCTCCGTTTTCGCGGTTCCTAAAAGACACGTCCCTTTATGAGGTGATCGTAAATAGGCCCGGGCAGGTTTTGACCGAAGGCGCCGAAGGTTGGCGGACCCATGACACGCCGGAGCTGACCTTCGAGAAGCTGATGCGCCTTGCCCGGGCCGTGGCGTCGTTTTCCAATCAGTCCATCGACGAGAGGCGGCCGATCTTGTCAGCGACCCTGCCAGGAGACGAAAGGATCCAGATGGTCATTCCGCCGGCGACAAGTAAGGGCATAGTCAGCATCACCATCCGGAAACCCTCTTCGGTGACACTGAGCCTCGAGGACCTCGAGAAGGATGGGCTGTTCGCGCACGTGACGCACGCTGGCAATGAGGGTTCAGTGGACCGTAGAATTGTCGATCTTCATCGAAATGGTGCTTATGCTGAGTTCCTGCGCGAGGCGGTGTTGGCGCGCAAGAACATCATAATTTCGGGAGCGACGGGGTCAGGTAAGACGACACTCTCCAAGGCGCTCATGCGCCATATCCCGATCCATGAGCGGATCATCTCTATCGAAGATACGCCGGAACTCATTATCCCGCAGCCGAACCATGTGCGGTTGTTCTATTCTAAGGGAGGACAGGGGCTTGCCGACATCGGTGCGAAGGAGCTCCTCGAGTCCTGTCTGCGCATGCGGCCGGATCGTATCCTGCTTCAGGAACTGCGCGATGGGACTGCATTCTATTACGTTCGCAACGTCAATTCCGGGCATCCAGGATCGATCACGACGGTCCACTCCGATTGCGCAGCGCTGGCGTTCGAGCAGCTAACGCTGCTCGTGAAGGAATCAGAGGGCGGCCGGGACCTCGATAGGGATGATATTCAGAAGCTTCTGAAGGTCGCGGTCGACATAATTGTCCAATGCAAGCGCATCGATGGGCGCTTCCGCGTGACGGAGATTTATTTCGACCCGGGCCATGCCGGGGCATTGAGATAAGCGGGTGCGGTCTGATTGTGTGAAGACCAGCCGCCCGCTGCAGCTGAAACCGACGACCGTGGACATCGGCGTGCCACGAATGCTGGCGCGGAAGTGGGGTCCGCGCCCGCGCGATGAGGCGCCCACCATAAGTCCTCAACGGTTCCGTCACCTCTCAGCACATCCGTCCTTTCCGAAGCTTCGAGCCGAAAAAAGATAGCGCACGCTTGTAATCTCCGTGGCGCTGATATCGCCGACGTCCTCTGTCGTTTGATCATTGAGCTGCAGTAGCGGCGGGACGGCGACACAAGCGCGTCCGTGAAGAGCAGCGAAGGGGGATAGACACTTCGGTCGCACTGGAATTGAGCAGAAAGGTAATTATCGCTGCCCTATATAGATTGGTATATTATAGAATGGCACCCTTAGATGGTATCCATAATGAGAAGTGTAGGTGTCTACATTTCTCGGAAGTGCTGACAATTGTGCAATACAATCAGCCGGTATTTCTCTCTTAGAGCAGAAATCATCTCGAAAACTCTGCAGCCGGCTGGAGCCGAGCAAGTGTGCAGCCGGGGTGCACAATGAAGGTCGCAAACCTTGCGATGGTCCTGATGACAGCTGCGTCCGATGCTCAGGCGTCTAACGGCAATGAGATCAATCGGTGGTGTGAAAATGACCCTGCCATAGCACTGGCCTACGTCGACGGGATTATGGACGCATACGCCACGGTGGGACCTCCAATCGATTATTGCCCAGCCAGGGACGTGACTTATGGGCAAGTCCGCGACGTCGTCTGTAAATGGGTCAACAATAATCCAGAGGAGAGACATAGGTCAGGCGCCTTGCTGGTCCCTCTGGCGTTGAGCAAGGTTTGGCCCTGCCAGGACTAATCCCGAGCACTGAAAGCTGCCGACGCAGTCGCTGATAGCGACGAATTCATCCAGTATGTCAGCGACTTTAGCGCGGACAATGGCGCTCGAAAAGCCGCGGCCAGCACAGAAGCGAACCCCTCGATCAGACATGGCAATCCCTCGGCAACCTTGTCCCCTCACTCCAGCGCGACGAATGCAGCAACTACTTCGCGAACGTCCGGTATGCTTCCGTCAAAACCTGAGACTCCCTCGAGCTGGTTGGCGCGGCATCGCTGGACCGCTCCCGAAATGGTGAATTAGCTCCCGAAATGGGAAGCGGTTCTGGCGGCCACCGCTGCCGCCTCTGCTGCCCTTGGTATCACTGCCTGGTTGCAACAAACTCGCCTGATCAGCGATGAGCGACCCTCGCTTGCCGTGCTCCCGTTCCACAATCTCGGCGGTGACGCGAAGTGGGACAGTAGGACTGTCGGAAGACATCATCAGCGGTCTCTCCCACCCCCGAAGTCTCTTCTTGGTCGCGCGCACCTCTTCGGAGCATCAGGACACACGGCCGGCCCGCAAAAGGTCAGCAAGGAGCTTGGCGTGAAGTATCTCCTGCAGGGCAGCGTCAGTCTCGGACTAGATTAGATTGGCTAGTCCCCCGGTGTGCTCCGCGCGGAGCGGGGGCGGGGAGGAAGGATGAGCCGAATGGACTATACGCAAGTGGTGCCCTATTCGCGTATAGTGCTCCTCTGGAGACTGAACGCCGAGCAAGTTTGCTTCGTTCCGGAGCCCAGCCCTGCGGCGGGAGAGAGCGGCCATGTTCGATCAGCGGGAGAAGATCGCGCTCCTCATCGACGGCGCCAATCTGTTTGCCGCCGCGAAGGCGCTCGGCTTCGACATTGATTACCGCAAGCTGCTCGAGGCTTTTCGCAAGCGAGCTTATCTGCTCCGTGCCAGTTACTATTGCGCGCTGGTGGAGAACGAGGAAACGGCTACAATCCGGCCGCTGATAGACTGGCTCGACTACAATGGATACCAGGTGGTGACCAAACCTGTCAGAGAATTCACCCACTCGCTCGGACGTCGCAAGGTCAAGGGCAACATGGATGTGGAGCTAGCGATCGACGCCCTCGAGATGTCAAAGACGGCCGATCATCTCGTGATTTTCTCAGGCGATGGCAACTTCACGAGTCTTGTCGTGGCATTGCAACGTAATGGGCGCAAGGTCTCGGTAGTGTCGACCATGGCGACGCGGCCACCAATGATTTCAGACGCACTGCGCCGCGAAGCCGATCACTTCATTGAGCTGGATAGGCTCCGGGGCGAGATAAGCCAGGCGCTTTCAGAAAGCGCCTCAAACGGCGGCGAAAATGGTCACGCAGTATCGGCACTTGGGGCGTGAGGAGTGTAGCGTGCTACCCCGCGCAGCGTACATGATTAAACAACAAACCCATTATTTTTTATTGTCTCTCTACGACTTTCGGATAATATCCTTGTTGCAGCGGCCCATCTTTCCTGAATTGCCCTTGGAACGTGATGTATTGGCGAGGGGGAAGAAGTATTGCGGAGTCGATGATTGATATTGCATCAGAATACAGTTTGAACATTGATTAAGCCCGGATCGCAACGATCCGGGCTTCTTTCGGCCTATTCTGAAGGAATAGGCAGGCAGCCATATACCACCCCGGACCGAACAACCGCCCATGTGAGATATAGTCGTCCCAAGGACCGCAAAAGCTTGTCGAACGCGCCGAAACCGGGCGAAGGCATGAGCGATGTGTGCCGGGAGTTCGGCATCTCGCGCAAGACCGGGTACAAGATCTTCAACCGCTACAAGGAAGACGGTCTGTATCCATCCGGCGAAGGCCACGGCACTTATGATTTCGGCTCGTCTGCCATGATGCGTTCGATCTTTTCGAAGAGGCGACTTGGCCTCGTTCATGACCTTCTTCCGGATTACCGTCTGGCTTATTATTTCAAGCATCTTCTGGATCACGGGAGGTCTGCCCGAACCGAATCTGCGCGTCGTCCTGTGGATCGTGGCACTTGCTCTGGAATACGTAGGTCCGATGGTCAGATACTGGGTACCGCGTCTCGGAGCTTCGCCGCGGGAAACGCTCGACATCGACGGGGAACTCCTCGCTGAACGCAGCGCGCTTTTTGTCATTATCGCGCTCGGGGAGACCATACTGACGATCGGGAAACACACGTTTGAAAACCTGGACACTGAAGGTACGCCTCCGGTGCGGTGTCTTCCTTCCGATAGCGTCCGTCAAGTTGGTGTAATTTCGGGTGTGGAACCGGACCGTCATGATCAGGCGGCTTTTGGTGTAATCTGAAGTGGCTTTTCCTCCTCGATGGCTTGCGGATTGAGCTCGGCCATACCCTCGATCTGCATGTAGCGATGTTGCAGTTGCCATTCGTCGTTGGCTTCGAGCAGCACAGCTCCGATCAGGCGGATGATGCTGTCTTCGTTCGGGAAGATGCCGACGACATCGGCACGGCGCTTGACCTCCTTGTTCAGGCGCTCCAGCGGATTCGTGCTGTGAAGTTTGGTGCGGTGCTGAGACGGAAAGGCCATGTAGGCAAGCACGTCAGCTTCGGCGTCGTCCATGAAGGTGCCGAGCTTCGGCCATCTGGCCCGGAGTTGATCGGCGACATGCCGCCATGTTTGGACGGCATTGTCATGATCAGGCTGAATGAACGCTTGGCGGATCGCAGCGGCAACCATGGTGTGCTGGCCCTTGGGAACGTAAGCGAGCGCATTACGCATCGCATGAACCCGGCATCTTTGCCATGTTGCGCCGAGAACACGGGTGATGGCGGCCTTCAGCCCCTCATGAGCATCGGAGATGACGAGTTTGACGCCAGTAAGGCCACGGCGAACCAGATCGCGCAGGAAGCTTGTCCAGAACGGCTCGGCTTCGGAAGGGCCGATGTGTAGGCCGACGATCTCCCTCTTTCCGTCCGTATCGACGGCGACTGCGATTATTGCCGCCACCGAGACGATGCGGCCGCCCTCGCGCATCTTCAGGTAGGTCGCATCGAGCCAGAGATAGGGCCAGGCACCGGAAAGAGGGCGCTTGAGGAAGGCGCTCACGCGTTCGTCGATGTCCTTGCACAGCTTCGACACCGACGATTTCGAGATGCCGGTCATGCCCATGGCCTGCACCAGCTCATCGACCTTGCGGGTCGAAACACCGTTGATCCAGGCTTCCTGAATGACGGCGACCAGTGCCTTCTCCACCGTTTTCCTCGGCTCCAGGAAGCCGGGAAAGTAGGTTCCGGTGCGCATCTTCGGTATTTTCAGGTTCATGGTGCCGAGCCGCGTGTCGAGCGTACGGTCGCGATAGCCGTTCCGCCATGTCTGGCGGGCTTCCCCACGCTCGTAACGTCCAGCGCCGATCAGGCCATCGACGTCGGTCTCCATGATCAGTTGCAGCACGCTTTCGGCAATGGCACGAAGAAAATCTGGGTCGCCACTCTTCGCGGCAAGCTCGGCAAGAGGTAATCTGTCGTCGGTCATCGGAGTCTCCGTTTCGGTCAGGTTGAAGCTTTGCAACTCCACCTTCTCCGACGGACCCGGTGCCCACCTGACGTCTTGCGGAAACCGCAGTGTAATTTCCACCGCAACTTCCACTCAAATCGCCTCCGAAATTACACCACCTGCACGGACGCTATCTTCCTTCCTGACTACCGTTCTCATGTGGTGGATCTATTTTCACGACGGCCAGGAACGCGCTGCTGACAAGGCAGAGGACACGTCTAAACCGCAAACCACCGCGCAGTATCTCTTCACCTACGGTCACCTTCCGATCGTAGGCGGCATCATCTTTACCGCCTTCGCAGAAGACTTCAGACTTCAGCCTGGCGCATCCTTACCAATCCGGAACATACAATAGCGCGCTGGCGCAGCTCGGCGGACCGATCCTGTTCCTTGCAGGGACAATGTGGCTGAAAGGGGTGCCTTCGCGCGTCCTGCCTTATTCGCATGCCTGTGGCATCGGCAAGCGCGAAATTCGACTTCGGCAAAAAGCAGCGGCACGGTAAATATCGCGTTGTTCCGCTTCAGTTAACAGTGGTTTCTTCGCGACGATCGCCTCGAGCAGCTTGCGTAACTCCGTCGACACCGTCGCGAAAAGGCCGTACCGACTTCGCCGACATAGACGGGCGACCCCCTTGCGTGCTTCCATCCTGGTTCGGTTCAAAGGGGATCGCGCCCATTCGAACCCAAAAAGAGCGAGGCATTTGCAGCGAGCAGCGCCGAAAGTCGGTCTGCGACCGTGCGCACGGCTTCCCGGCCGCGTTCGTCGCCATGCAGGACCATCCAGAGATCATGCCCGAGCTCATCGATCACCCGCCCCGCCCGGACGAAGCCTGGATCGCTATCGCCGATGAAACATGGCATCACGCTGATGCCCGCTCCCGCCTTCACTAGATCGAACATCATCCGCGGTGAGTTTACCCAGTTCGTGATGTGCCGGCCCGGCTGTTCGAATGCCCACCTTTTCCACGGCTGGTTGGCGACGTCCGTACCCAGCGAAACCCAGTTGCAATGGCGCCGGTGGTCAAAACCTTGGGCGCAGTAGGGCGCGTAGGCGACGGCGACGGAACGCCGGACCGCGACATTGCCCAACTGCGGCCGCTCCGGGGCGAGCCCAATGTCCACGTCGCGGTGTGTCAGGTCGATCGCGGCCTCAGTTGTCTTGAAACAAAGGCGAAAAGCATCGTGTGGTGTCCAAAGGTGCCGAAGGCTTGTTGCCGTGAAGCACGACACCGTGTTGTCCGAAAGAAGCCGTACGATCGGCATCGAATGCACCGTCTCTTGCCAATCGACGATGTCCTGCGCTGCTTCCTGCATCGCCCTCACGCGGTCCAGCAATATCTGCCCGTCCGGTGCGAGCTCGTATCCCGTCCGCGCCCTGACGAACAGCGCTCGTCCCGTGGCACGTTCCAGCGCCAGCATCCGTCGCCCAATGGTCGGCGCGCTGATCCCCGTCTTCTCAGCGGCACCCGCAAGCCCGCCTTGCTCGGCGACGTGCAAAAAGAGACGAAGATCTTCCCAGTTTTCGACTTTCATCCGGTTCGACTTTCATCCATGAAAGATGGCTTTCGTTCGCGCCTCTACAGTTGCATGGCCTCTCGAACCATTTTCCGGGTAACGCCAGATGCCCGGAGAAACGAGATGCTACTTGAATGGACGATCCTATATAGGGAGCTGGTAAGCCAACAGCGCAAAAAACGCTGCGACGCGTTCGCCGATCCACTCGACGG
>NZ_JBQEMS010000030.1:0-66642 GCF_052044265.1 Sinorhizobium sp. 22678
GCCATCAGTTTCATGCCGACGCCGAAGGCGTAGACGAGATAACGGACAGCAAAGTCCTTGGTGAAGGAGGATCCGCCAAGCCCGAGCATGATCATGCCGGCAAGCAGGCCGACATACATCTCGACCATGACCGAGACGAAAATTGCTGCGACCAGCGAGAAGCAGATGACGACGACACCCATCGCCAACACGGCAGCAATCGCCAATGCATTGTCCTCAAATACGCCGAATTGTGCTTGCTGCGACATTTGCGAGGCAACCCGAATTCCGGCGTCGAAGACTTCAGCAGGCGACGCCGATCCGCCGCCGGCGCCAATCTGGAAGAGGCTGTCGACGACCGCTCGCGCAAAGGTCGGCCCTTGAGTGAGAACGAAGGCGAAGAAGCCAATGAACATGATCCGCCGAACAAGCTCCGCGAACCAGCTATCGAGCGATGCAGCCTGAAGCGCCAGCCAGACGGCGGCAATGCCCACCTCAATGGTCGCCAGGATCCAGAAAAGAGATTTTGCAGCATCCATGATGGTGGTTTCCCACCCCTTCGCGGCGGTCGAGACCTGATTTTCCAGTTCGGTCAGGACTTGTCCCTGTTGGGCGAAGGCTGGCGCTGCAAAGACGAGGCAAAGGAAGCCTGCGATCAGGAGTGACCGTTCAAGATTAGATCTCACCATCTTGGACGCATCTCCTGGCCATCCTTGATCGGCGGCAGTTCTTTGTTCGAGCCGAAGAATTTCTCCCTGACGGCGCGTCGTTCTTCAGTGAGCGGGGGCTTCGTGGTGTCTCTGGATTTGACAATCAGCACCGTCGCCGCAGATGAAACAGCGGCAACAACCACAAGGAAGGCGATGGCGACGGCGCGGTTCACCAGCGGGGCTCCATCTTCTGACCTGCCGGGATGGTCTTGACTTCGGCATTGAAGAACTTTTCTCGCCGGACCTGCGCGAGGTCCTTGTCGGTCTGCTCGGTCTGAAGCCAAGTACCCATCATCGTCATCTGCTGAGAGACGAGACCGCGAAGTTTCTGCATCTGCGCGACCTGCTGTGCGGCGATCTCGTGCCCGACCTGCAGGGCCTTCATCTGCCCATCGGCGGTCTCGGACATTGATCGCAGCGACGACATCGTGCCTTCCTCGCTGTCGAACTGATCGGCCGTCAGGCTCGCGGCCTTCAGGGTGCTGGCGATCGTGTCCCGATTGGTATCCGACCACGTCTGGTAGCTCGAGGAGAAGCTCTCGGCGTTCGGGAGGTTGGTCCGGAGGCTTGAATAGCTCTGGAAGCGCTGCTGCAGCACGTCGTCTGCATTGCCCATCGAAAACGAGATGCTCTGGCCCTGGTCGACGATGCTGCGCAACTGATTGAGATCGCTTTCAACCTGCCCCCACATATGCGACGGAAGGGTCGCCGTGTTCTGCAGCAGGTTCTGGTAGATATTGAGCTGCGTTTCGATCTGTTGCGCCAATTGGCTGATCTGGGTGAGTTGGTTCTGGATTTGCTCGCCGGATTGGCCAACGAGCGATACGAGCTCGCCATTGTTGAGAACCTGCGTCCATTCGGTCGCGGCACCCGTGGCAGTGCCAGCACGCGCTGGCGCGGCTGCACTTAGTACAACGCTGACAGCCACCAGACTGACGACGAATCTATTCGAAGTTGAGCAGCGATGCGGCATCGTGAACTCCTCTCGTGTGAAGCCAGTGAATCGGCCAGTCGCGGCCGTGTTCGGAATTGAGCGTTCGAATGCGCTTCAGGTCTTCCTTGCCGGATGCGCCGACGAAGCTCAGCGCCACGGGACCGAGCGCCATGTCGAACAGCCGACGGCCTTCGGGGGTGACCACGTAATATTCGCGCTTGGGAATGGCGTTCGAAACGATCTCGATCTGCCGCTCGTTGAAGCCGATCCGTTCATAGAACTCGCGCGTGCCGGGCTCCCTTGCGGCGCCGTTCGGAAGGCAGATTTTCGTCAGGCAGGATTCCTTCAGCACATCGATGATACCCGAGCGTTCGGCGTCTGAGATGGATTGCGTCGCGAGCACGACGGCGCAGTTGGCCTTGCGCAGCACCTTGAGCCATTCACGAATCTTGCTGCGGAACACCGGATGGCCGAGCATCAGCCAGGCCTCATCCAGCACGATCAGGCTCGGGGAACCGTCGAGGCGCTTCTCTATCCGCCGGAACAGATAGGTCAGCACCGGCACAAGATTGCGTTCGCCCATGTTCATTAGGTGCTCGATCTCGAAGGTCTGGAACGCGCCGAGCGACAGGCCGTCCCGTTCCGCGTCGAGAAGCTGGCCCATCGGGCCGTCGACCGTGTAGTGGTGAAGCGCGTCCTTGATCTCGCGCATCTGGACGCCGCTGACGAAGTCCGACAGGGACCGACCCGCTGCGCTCGCCATCAGTCCGATCTGGCGCGAGATCGCGTTGCGATGATCAGGGGTGATGGCAACACCCTGCAGAGCGACCAGCATTTCGATCCATTCGGTTGCCCATGCGCGATCTGCGTCGCTGGACAGGTCCGATAGCGGGCAGAAGGCCAATGCCTTTGCCTCTTCTTGGGCGTCGCCACCGATCTCATAGTGATCGCCGCCGGTAGCGAGCGTCAGCGGCAGGAGCGAGTTCCCCTTGTCGAAGGCGAAGATCTGGGCGTGTTCGTAGCGCCGGAACTGCGCTGCGATCAGAGCAAGAAGCGTGGATTTACCGGAGCCGGTCGGCCCGAAAATCAGCGTGTGACCGACGTCATCGACATGGAGGTTCAGCCGGAACGGCGTCGAGCCGCTCGCCACCTGCATGAGTGGTGGCGAATTCGGCGGGTAGAATGGGCACGGCGCGGCCGGGCTGCCGGACCATACGGAATTCAAAGGTACGAGATCGGCGAGATTGCTGGTGTTGATCAGCGGCTCGCGGATGTTGCAGTACCAGTTGCCCGGCAGGCTGCCGAGATAAGCGTCGGTGGCGTTGAGGGCCTCAATCCTGGCGCCGAATCCTTCCGCCTGGATCAGCCGGCGGATCGCTTCAGCCTTCTCCTGCAGGGCTTCGCGATCGTGATCAAACAGTACGATGACGGGTGTGTAGTAGCCGTAGGCAACCAACTGCGAGGAGGCTTGCGCAATGGCATCCTCAGTTTCGGCGACCATGGTCATGGCATCCTGGTCGACTGATCGGCTTTGCGTCTGGAAGAGCTGATCGAAGAACGGTCGTACTTTCTGTTGCCATTTCTTGCGGGTGCGTTCCAGTTTCTGCCGGGCCTCTTCCGCATCGAGGAAGATGAAGCGCGATGACCAGCGATAGGTGAGCGGCATCAGGTCGAGACTGTTGAGAATTCCCGGCCAGCTCTCAGCCGGCAGACCGTCGATTGCCACAACCGCGAGAAACCGATTCTCGACCTTTGGCGTCAGACCATGCTCGAGCTCGGCCGTCGCAATCCAGTCGAGATACATGGGGGCATCCGGCAATCTGATGGGATGGTTATCGCCGGTGACGCAAAAACGAACGAACTGCAGCAATTCGTCATAGCGGGCGAGCCGCTCCCCTCCCCTCTCGGCGACCTCGCGTGTCTCCATGCGCCGGATCGAAAGGATGTTGGCAAAATACTGTTCGATCTCGCGCACGGCGTTCTTGAAGATGAAGAGGACCGTGTCGGCATAGGTCTTCTTGCGGCTCTCCTCGTCCGAGTAAATGTACTTGCTGAGCGCGGTCTTCTTGGATTCCAGCGGCCGATAGGTGAGGACGAGCGCGTGCTTGCTCTCGAAATGCCCCTGCTCGCGCCCGAAATGCGTCCGCCGTTCGACGTCGATTGCGCGTGTAACGGCATCAGGAAAGTGGCAGCGATCATCCGAGGGGTAGTCGAATGTTGGAATGCGAACCGCCTCAACCTGGATGATCCAGCCGCTTCCTAGCCGCGACAGGATCGTATTGATCTGGCGCGACAGTTCGTTCCGCTCCAGATCGGTGGCGCTCTCGGAGTCGGGGCCGGCGAAATACCAGCCGGCCATGAGGCTTCCGTCTTTCAACAGAAGCACGCCATTGTCGACGAGGCCGGCGTAAGGAACGAGATCCGCAAAGGACGGGCCGGTAGCCCGGAAGCGTTTGAGCGCGACCATGCCTTCTCCTCAATACCGGCGCCAGGGCGAGGAGGTCGCCTTGTAGTAATGCTTGTAGGAGATATGGCGGACATAGACCTGTCGTATCAGGGGATCCGCTTTTGCCATCATTCTCAGAAGTCCGACGATGATGATCCAGACGGCAACACCGAAGAGCGCGGAATAGATCGTCAGCACGACGAAGATGAGGATAACCGCAGCAAGACCGGTGATCAGCACCAGCTCCCGGTCCGCACCCATCAGGAGGTTCGGACGCGACAGCGCCCTATGGATGCGGTTGCGTCGAAGCCCGGATAGGGACTCAGCCATGAGCCCCCTCCCCTTCTCCGCTCTGATTGATGGAACTGGTCTGCTCGTTGGGCAGTCCGATCGAGGCACCGGTCGCGCCAAAAAGGCCGACGATATTGGTGGCGCCAAGCAGGATGCCCGCGACGAGCACGATATACATCAGCCGTCGCGCGAAATCGTTCAGCTCGCCACCGAATATCAGCATGCCGCCGGCGATCGCGACGGCTGCCAGCGCAATGGCGCCGGCGACCGGACCGGTAATTGATTCCTGGATTTGCTTTAGCGGCCCTTCCCACGGAAGACTGCCGCCGGAACTGGCGAGTGCCGGCGCGACCGAGGCAAGAACGATGGGTGTCGCAAGGAGTGCAACGGCGATGAGTGCGCTTCTACGCGACATGGCGCGCCTCCTGTTCTTCCGTAAGCTGGTCGGATTCGATTTCGTATTGGCCGCCTGTGAAGCGCACGATCTGGATGACGTCGCGAACGCGACGCCCGCGCGGCGTCCGCTCGATCGAGACGACGAGATCGACCGCTTCCCCGATCACCTCGTGCATTGGCTGCTGGCTGGCTTCGGCGGTCAGTTGCTCGAGCCGGCGGAGCGCCGACATTGCCGTGTTGGAATGGATAGTCGCTACGCCACCCGGATGGCCGGTATTCCACGCTTTCAACAACGTGAGCGCAGCGCCGTCGCGGACCTCGCCGACCACGATCCGATCCGGACGCAGCCGCATGGTGCTCTTCAAGAGCCGCGCCATGTCGACGGTATCGCTGGTGTGTAGAAGAACGGCGTTATCGGCGGCGCACTGAATCTCGGCGGTGTCTTCCAGGATGACGATGCGGTCTTCCGGGGCCGATTTGACGATTTCATCGATGACGGCGTTGGCGAGCGTCGTCTTGCCCGAGCCGGTGCCTCCGGAGATGACGATGTTGAGACGGGACGAAATCGCGCTGCGGATGGTCGAGGCCTGGTGTTCGGTCATCACGCCAGCGCGCACGTAGTCGTCAAGCGGGATCAGGCGCGAGGCACGACGGCGAATGGTGAAGGCCGGCTTGGCGACGACCGGAGGCAACAATCCTTCGAAGCGATGACCTCCGATCGGCAATTCCCCGGAGATAATCGGTTGCTCGGTATCGACCTCCGACTGGAGTGCATGCGCCACCGTTCCGATCACCATTTCCGCCGCCGCGGCCGACATCTCGCCCGCGGGCGCCACGCCGTGGCCGAGCCGCTCGATGAAGAGCTTTCCATCCGGATTGAGCATGATCTCGACGACCGTTGCGTCGTCCAACGCGACGCAAAGCTGATCGCCGAGCGCCTCCTGGAGTTTGCGGACAAGTCGAGGATGAGAGCGAAGCTGGTTCACTGCGTTTCTTCCTTACGCTGCTTGGCTGACGGTGCTGAGTTCGGAACGGTAGTTGGTCGGCCGAAGACGCAGGAATGTGTCGGCATTCGCGGGAAGAATCCCGGCGACAGCCATCGTCACTCCGATCTTTTTCGGCTCTGCCAGCCGCTGCAGGGGCCAGCCGACACGCGCGAGGATCCGCTCGAACCGGAGATCGGTCACCGTGACGATCTCCGTGTAGCCGTTCGCCATGCACCACTCGACGATGCCCGCGAACATGGTCAGGGTCGCCTCATGGATGGAGGCGTCGCCCCTGCCCGCTTCAAGGGTCGTATCGACGCAAAAGCGGGAGCTCTCGATCATCGCGGCGTGTGTATTCAGCTGCCCATTCGGAAGAAGCGATGGAAAGACGCTCGTCACCATGGTTGAGCCAAGAGCCGGGAGCAGCCTCGCGCACCCAGTTACGGCACCACTGTCGGAAATTGCGAGGATGTAGGTCGGCAGAAGAGCGTCGAAGGCGTCCGATTCTTGACCGTCGACTACGTCAACTTCCCAGCCGAGGCGTTCGGCGAAAACGCGTGCACGCAATTGATGATGGCGGTGGAGGAGCTGAGCTTCGTAAACATTTCGCGGTTGGGAAATCGCGAGAATCTGCATGAATTTCTCCGTCGTCGTTGGTCGGCGGGGAAATCAGCACAGATGAGAATCGGACGGTAGTTGTAGGATCCTACAAGTCCGGTTCGAAGTGAGTCGCGCCTGCGGCAAGTGGCCGATAGCGATTTGGGTGGCCTGTTCTGCCTATGTGTACAGATCGCATTGTAGGATTCACAGTAAAACAAACCCAGAACACGGGCGGTCGTGAAACGTGCTAAATGCGCGGAAATAAAGGAGAAAGAGGATGAGGTCGGCTCTTTCTGCGGCCGTTGCGTTAACTTTTTGTTAACCTTAAATCCCTTGCGGCTCGGTGGGAATCGGGAGATAGTTGCGAAAATTTTGGCCATAGAGCCATTTTTTCGAAATTGTCCCTATGTCGGAAATAGTTTGCAAAATGAGCCAGCCGCAGCCCAACCGATTTGATTTCGAGATCGCCCAGCAAGGGTCGAAGATCTCGACCGCGTTGCATATGCTGCGCAGTCAACAGTATCCGCCCGACGCCCGCAAGGGTCTACGCAAGTTCCAACTCGGCGAAGTTGCCGACTTTATGGGCGTTACACAGAGCCATCTGCGACAGATTCATTCGGAGGGTAAGGGACCCGAAATCGAATCTGTCAGTGGTCGGCGTTACTACACAGCCGAGCAGATGCTTGAGCTTCGCGAGTATCTCGAAGCGAACAAAAAATCCGACAAGCGATACTATATTCCGCAGCGGCGCGAAGGCGAACCCATGCAGGTCGTTTCGGTCGTGAACTTCAAGGGTGGTAGCGGTAAGACGACGACAGCCGCGCACCTCGCGCAATATCTTGCCCTCACGGGCCATCGCGTCTTGGCGGTCGATCTCGACCCGCAGGCGTCTTTGACATCCCTATTCGGAATTCAGCCCGAACTAGACGATACGGCCTCACTTTACGAAGCACTGCGGTTCGACGACGAAAGGAAGCCAATCGGAGAGGTCATTCAGTCTACGAACATTCCTGGTCTAGACGTCGTTCCGGCGAACCTCGTCCTGCAGGAATACGAATACGATGTGCCGCTCGCCATTTCTTCAAAGAAGGGAGATGAGGGCCGGCTATTCCACATGCGCATCGTCAACGCGCTGAAGGACGTCGACGACAGGTACGACGTGGTGGTCATCGATTGTCCGCCGCAGCTCGGATATCTGACCATCACGGCGCTTATGGCCTCAACCGGCATCCTCATCACTATCCACCCCCAGATGCTCGACATCATGTCGATGAGCCAGTTTCTGATGATGCTGGGTGGTATCATGACGCCAGTCGCAGAGGCAGGTGCAGAGATCCGCGTCGAATGGTTCCGCTATCTCGTGACGCGGTTTGAGCCGACCGACATCCCGCAAGCACAGATGGTCGGCTTCATGCAGTCGATGTTTGCTCAGCACATGCTTCGAAACCACGTGCTAAAATCAACCGCCATTTCAGACGCTTCGATCAAAAAGCAAACCTTGTATGAAGTCGAGCGTGGCGATTTCGTCCGATCGACCTATGACCGCGCGATTGAAAGCTTGAACGCGGCCAATGGCGAGATCGTGGAGCTCATCCACAATGCTTGGGGGCGGAAATGACCAACTTGTCAGCCGTTTTTCCGCTCCTTTTAAATAGTGCTCTCAGAGCCTTATCCAAGTTGAAGGAGGTTCACTATGTCGCGTGAAAACCCTTTCGCGAAGCTGGACCTCGCCTCCATCTCTGCAGACAAGGCGCCCACGAAGCCTGGCTATGGCATGACGGGTGCTGCGAAGACCGTCGTTCGATCCATCGAGGACCTGGCAGAAAACACGAAGAAGCTCATGGAAGGCGAAGTGATCGTGGATTTGGATCCGCGATCACTCGATGTTTCCTTCGTTGCCGACCGTCTCTCCAATGAGGACGAGGAGTATCAGGAGCTTAAACAGGCGATCAAGGAATCCGGGCAATCGACCCCGATCTTAGTGCGACCTAGCTCCGCAGACTCGCAGCGTTATATGGTCGTCTTCGGCCATCGTCGCCTGAAGGTTGCCCAGGAACTCGGAATCCCGGTCAAGGCGGTCGTCAAGAAATTGGACGACATCGCGTCAGCGATCGCGCAAGGGCAGGAAAACTCCGCTCGTTCAAATCTATCTTTCATTGAGCGTGCGTATTTTGCGCAGAACCTCCTCGCGTCTGGAATGACAAAGGACGTGGTTAGGTCGTCGCTCGCAATTGATGAGGCTATGCTCTCCAAGATGCTCGGCGTCATCGACGTGGTGCCGGCCTCTGTCATTAAAGTGCTCGGGGCGTCCAAGAAGATCGGACGCGACAAGTGGCTGAGCTTGCGCCAGATTCTGCTCGCCCCTGCCCTCCTCAAGGTCGCCACCGATTATGTAAGAACTGCCGAGTTTCTCGAACTTGGAGAAGAAACCAGGTTCGACAATCTCCACGATTACCTGACACGATACAAAAACAAATCAGCCGCCAAGAAGCCGAAGAGACAGGCGTCGGCGACGGAATGGACGTCGAGCGACAGCTCGCTGAATTTCACGATGAACGCCAAGTCGAAGAAGGTCGCGATCGAGCTTTCGAGCACGGAAGCGAAGCCTTTCAGCGATTGGCTTTCGAGCCGAATGGATCGCCTCTACGACGAATACATGCAGTCCAAACCTGAACGCAACGGAGACTAGACCGCAAAAGAAAAAGGCCCCCAAACGGTGAACCGTGGAAGCCTCTCTCGTTATCCTTAGCAAGATCGAGAATCGCATTTCCCGGAATCGCAGTCAAGAGTTTTTGGCACCGATTTGGTGAGTAGAATTCTTTTGCCTTGAGAAAGGTGAGAAGGAAATGCACTCGGGACATGTGACGACGCCCTTCGGGCGGCGGCCGATGACGCTTGCCTTGGTGAGAAGTCAGCTTGAGGTCGCGGAATCAAAACCCACCGCGCGCGTTGAAAAATGGAAAGTCTTCCGCGACGTGTGTGAGGCGCGTGAGCGCTTCGGTCTCCAGGACAGAGCGCTTGCCGTTCTTGACGCGCTCTTGACGTTTTATCCTGAGACAGAGCTCGATCTGGAGCAGGGGCTTGTCGTTTTTCCCTCGAACGGTCAGCTCTCGGTGCGTGCGCACGGGATTACTGGAACTACGCTGCGGCGGCATCTAGCGGCGCTTGTGGAGGCCGGTCTCATCCAGCGGCGCGACAGCCCGAACGGAAAGCGCTATGCGCATCGCAACCACGATGGCGAGATCGAACAAGCTTTCGGCTTCGACCTTGCGCCCCTAGCAGCGCGGGCCGCAGAGTTCGCAGCTATCGCGCAGGATGTCGTCGCCGAACGCACGCGCTTTCGCCGCGTGAAAGAAGCACTGACCATTTGCCGGCGGGACGTCCGGAAACTAATCACAGCCGCGATTGAGGAGGACGCACCGGGCGACTGGCTTGCCGTCGAAGACGTCTACATGGGCATTCTCGGGCGCCTCCCGCGTTACGCGTCTCGCGAGCAAGTTGAAGCTACACTCGATGAAATGGAGCTCTTACGCGAAGAGGTGCTCAACCTCCTGGAAATTCAGGTAAAAGCTGAAAATATGGATGGCAATGATATCCAAAATGGATGCCACATACAGAATTCAAAAACCGAATCCATCTATGAATTTGAACCTAGCTCTCGAAAAGAGCAGGGCGGACCGGCGCGGCCTGAACCGGAAACGATGCGCAAGCCGCAGGCAAAAGCGAAGACAAACTTCGAGCTGGTCAAATCTTTCCCGCTGGGAATGGTCTTGCGGGCTTGCCCCCAGATCACCGATTACGGGCCGCGCGGCGGGATTTCGCATTGGCGCGAGCTGATGGCGGCCGCGGTTTTGGTCCGCTCAATGCTGGGCGTCAGTCCGTCCGCCTACCAGGAGGCGTGCGATGCCATGGGGCCCGAAAACGCGGCTGTTGCGATCGCATGCATCCTTGAACGATCGAACTTTATCAACTCGGCCGGCGGATATTTGCGAGATCTGACGCGACGCACGGAGCGCGGTGAGTTTTCGCTAGGTCCGATGTTAATGGCACTGTTGAAGGCGAGCGGAGAGGAATCTCGAAAAGCGGGCTGACGGCAGAGAGATTCCTCACGGTTCGTGGTTGGGGCCCTGATCTCCCGAGTGTGAAATCTTCCGATCCCTGCGACGCCACGCCTTGTCAGCCGTTTTTTTTCGTCGTTTTCTCATAAGACACAAGGATTTAGGGAGGTTGAACGGTTGAAAGGCACCTAAACAAAAACGAAGCAGATTTGGGAAATGCCACCAGTTTCATAAAGGAGATCTTTGACATTGCTCCTTATCGATATCGACAGACCGCGAAAGGCTGGGCCTTGTTTGGCAGGTCGAAGCAGCTTTGTATCGGATCTGTAAATTATGACCGTAGTAGCATTTTTTGAAGAACTTCAGTTAGCCATCGCCGACGTGCTTATGTCAGCGGACTACTCCAATGCCCCACTGCATGTGCCGGTGCCCATATCGCTGCCGTCAGCGCCAGCCGGGTATCCATTGAACATAAACGCGGTACCGGTGAGCCTTGCAAGGAAGATCTTGCGAGTGAAGAGTGACGTGTCGGATGCCGCCTTTTTGACCGCCGGAACGGTTTCACACATCAAGGACGTGGCACGCAACGCCCGACAACTCCGGAGCGGCCCACTCATGCCCTCGACTGCCTTGCCTCCGATTGATACTCGAAGGGTTCAAAGCGTCCTCGAGCACGCAATGGATATCAGCGAGCAAAAGGCGCGTGGTGACTTTGAGATTATCGGTATTTGCGACGGCGCATGGTTCAGCAGGGCGAAGAATTTTGGAACCGCCGATGAGATCCCCTACTTCGGCAGGGTCACGCTTGCCGGGAGTGGAGCGCCTGCTCTGAGAGATTGGCTATTTGAACGAGGCAAGCAGTACTCTGAGCTGGAGATCGGTAATGAGCCCTTCTATCACAGAAGGCACAGAACCGGTGGCTGGCTGCTCTCTCGCTTGCTTGAAGAAGACGTTCTTCCGCAATCCCAAACTCTTGAAGCCGGAGTTGGAGGATATTACGAGCTTTATGAATATGATCCGAGCGGAATGTCGGTGGTAGACGGCGCTCTTATAGCCTTCATGAGCATTGATGAGCTTGAAAAAGGAAAACTGGTTTTCGAGCGTGTTTTCTTCCACACGTACATCGACGACTGCCTCTGCATCTTGGCTCTTAGCAAGCCTAGCCCTTCGTTTTTAGTTGGAGACCGAGTTCGAATACCGCTTTCAAGTTTCTCGGTTCACATCCTGCCGACCATCGAGCGGGACTCGGCCTTGCCACATGTTACGCCAGAGCTCTTAGTCGGTATGGTGGGAGGAGCGAACTTTTTCAGTTTAGCGCTCTCACGAGCTCAGGGCGAAAGTTTCTATCATCAAACAAAGAGATTCTTTGGCACCGAGCATAAGCTTATGCGTCCTTCCATCGCGGGCGGGTATGTTCATCTCAATCTCGACCAATCGCTTTTGAAGCGGTTTATCGCGAAATTTCCAAAGCGGCCGGCTCACGGGACCGATGTCGTTTATTCTAGCTGAAGCCATCGCCACCTGTCGCGGACCATCGGGGAGCCCCTCTACCTCGAATATAAGTTAGGTGGGACAGATTGACGGTGCGGCCACGCGATTTCGAGTTGGTTAAAAGCGATATTCGCTCCTAAGCGCATCCACTACCGTCGAAAAGGACGGTGAGTTCTGCCGCTGGATTCAAAACGCTTCCCTGAACCTGTGGACGTCATAAACGAATCCTCGCGGAGCGTCCGCTTCTTCGTATGGCGTGTTATGATAGCTGGACGCCGCGACTGCTCCATCGTCTCGGGAACAGGAATTCGGCGAACAGCCGCTTCGGTCAAATATCCATCTTAATGCGTGGCCGAAATCTTCCGGTTCCAGTCCAGACAGTTTTTTGCGTTGGTTGACGATGCCATTCACCACCTGGGATCGAGGGCGGCCGGAAAAATTGCCTCAGCAGTCGAACGCCCCCAAGCACGCTGCCGCCGGCGATCTCGGCCGCTGATGAACCGTGCCCTCAATGGCGGATGAGATCAAATCGGTGGGCTTCGTCCAGCAGGTCGCGGACGGAGGAGGCCTGCCACTTCGTACCGGCGCGCACAGGTCATTCTCCCATCTGGTCCAGTTGAGCGGCAATGCCGCAAAGCGATAGGTCGGGATCGGCAATGGCGATCGCCGCCACCAGCTTCATCAGATGGTCCTTGGGGGCGCGGCGAGGGGAGCGGGCCAGGAGTTCTTTTTTCTGCGAGCTTTTCTCGGACCAGAAGATGAACAGCGCGACGGAGGCGCTCGACGGTCCAGTCGTGACCGCGGCGATTGAGCACCCGAGCGACATTGTCCCAACTGTGCTGCGGCCGGAGTTGCCGCACCATCGGCAGCCACGTCTGCGCCGACGCAATGAGCTCATCGAGATAGCGTTTCTCCCTTGCTTGCGAGACTGCCTTGATCGCCTCCGGTCGCCGTTCTCGCAGGCCCGGGTTTCCAGGAAGTCTGCCGCGCGCCTTTGCCGCCTTGATGCCGGCTTTGGTACGTTCGGCGATCAGAGCGCGCTCGAGTTGCGCGATCACGCCCGAGGACCTGAAGAGAAAACATACCCTGCGGCGTTCATTTTCGATCCGCGATCCGATNGAACGCCACGTTGCTCGAGATCCTCGATCACTGCCAGGAGGTGGCTCACCGATCGGGCCAGTCGATCGAGGCGGACGACCATGAGGACGTCACCCGCGGCCAACTCGCCGATCGGCGGTGTTAAGACCGGTCGGGCGCGTGATGCCCCGGAGCCATGGTCCTGATAGATTCAATTGCAGCCGGCGGCCCGCAGCTCGTCCATCTGGGCATCGTGGACCTGGTCGTCCGTCGAGACGCGGGCGTAGCCGATCAGCCGCTTTAGAGGCTGTTGGACGTTAACTGTTTGTCGCTTCG
The DNA here is from genome assembly GCF_052044265.1 of Sinorhizobium sp. 22678. Lineage (NCBI taxonomy): Bacteria > Pseudomonadati > Pseudomonadota > Alphaproteobacteria > Hyphomicrobiales > Rhizobiaceae > Sinorhizobium > Sinorhizobium sp. 22678. The sequence goes on from NZ_JBQEMS010000030.1 coordinate 13,305, forward strand.
CCATCGCGCTTTTAACGGCCCGTTTCGAGGTGATTTGTACAGATAAGGAATGCGTGACGTCTCCTGAGCAAATGCCCAACAACTATTGCCTTGAGCGGAGACGTGGACTATATATCCCAAAGTATCTATATCATTCAGGATATGAAATGACGGAATGGAAGGTCGAGTTTCATGACCGCTTCAAAGGCGAGATCACAGACCTTCCGGCCGATGTTCGGGTCGAGTTGCTAGCGCATTTGGTGCTGCTTCGCGAGAAGGGCTTTCGACTGGGACGACCTGAGGTCGACACCCTCGAGGGCTCCAAACACGCGAACATGAAGGAGCTGCGCGTCAAAGTGTTGAAGGTGCAATGGCGGTTCGCCTTTGCCTTCGATCCGGAGCGAAAGGCTGTGGTTCTCTGCGGTGGTGCGAAGAGCGGTGTGAGCCAGAAGCTCTTCTACAAACGGCTAATCGATCTGGCGGACAAACGGTACGACGAGCATTTGAGCGAGTTGGAGAAGAGACATGGATGATCTCGATAGGCTGATACAGACGCTGCCTGAGGATGAACAGCGCGCCGTTGCGAAACGTGCCGACGAGCTCGTCACGGCGCACAATCTGCGGGAATTGCGGGCGCTTGCTGGACGGACGCAGGAAGACGTGTCTGCTGCGACCGGTTTCAAGCAGACCAACGTCTCAAGACTGGAGAAGCGCGCCGACATGAAGCTGTCGACGCTTCGCGATTATGTCGAGTCCCTCGGCGGCACGTTGAAAATCGTTGCGGATGTCGCGGGCAAGAAGGTTGATCTATCCAGCATCGCGGAGCGCTCGCGGCACGGTTCAAAGGTTTGAGCTGCCATCGTTGGCAGAGCAGAGACCTTAGCGTCGCCGTCTTCGCCGGAAGGGCAGGTGCATGTCAAAGAGCCACCGCTATAGCATTCGAGCAGCCCGCCCGCTTTTACGCGTCGCGTTGTTATAGTAGGTCGATGCCTGCTGCACCGAGCGATGCCGCGACTGCTCCATTGCCTCGGAAAGGGGAATGCTGCGATTGGCAGCTTCGGTTAGGTACCCCGAGCGCAGCCCGTGCGCCGAAAACTCCCCCACCTCGAGCCCGGCCTTTCTCACCCGCAACTTGACGATATCATTGACCGCCTTCGGATCGAGCGCCCGCCGGCTGACATGACCCCAACGATCGATCGCCCGAAACACACTGCCGCTGTCGATCTTGGCAGCCACCAGCCAGGCGTTTAGGGCATCGACGGGCCGTCCGGTCAGATAGACGACCTCATCCTGGCTGCCGCCGGAATTCTTGGTGCGACCGAGATGAATGGAAAGCGAGGGGAGGGGAGTTCCGTCCTCCGCTTTCACCGGCGGCTCGATCGTCAACTGCTCCTTGCGCAGGCCGGCAACCTCGCTGCGCCGCCGTCCACCGGAGGCGAAGGCGACCATCAGGATGGCGCGGTCTCGCAGATCGCGCAAGCTGTCGCCGCCGCAGGTCGCCAGCAGTTTTGCCAGCACGTCTGACGTGACCGCCTTGGCGCTCTTGCGAAGACGTTGTCTTGGCGCGGCTCGGATCGCCAGCCGAATGGCGGATTTCAGGGCAGGGGAGGCGAAGGCACCTTCGAGACCGCGCCACCTGGTCAGCGTCGACCAGTTGGCCAGCCGCCGGCGCACCGTGTCTGGTGCATGCGGCCCGACCGATCGGAGAAAGCCTGCGTCTCGCAATGCCTGGTCGACCTCGGCCGGCATGCCGTGCTCGGCGTCGATTTCGCGCCGACGTGGATCCCAGAGATGATGCGCCACGAATTTCAGCAGCAGCGCCTCCGGCGCCGGCCAGGGCAGGGGGCTGCCGGTCGCGGCCGTCGCCCAGGCCTCGAGGTAGCCGAGGTCGGACGTCAGCGCTCGTAGCGTGTTGTCGCCCATGCCTTCGTTGACGAGATGGCGCAGCGTCTCGACGTCCTGGTCGGTGAGGATTTCGGCGAGCTTGTCGCGCCGGTCGATCGGCAGCACCGCCGCGATGGTGTCGAGCGCTTCGGCCCGCCGAGCGATCGCGTCGGGAGCGGGTTTCGGGGCGATGATGTCCAAAAAAGCCTCCTGAAACGACGGGAGTTCGCCTGCGATAACGACGCCGGCGGCCGTCCATTGTCCCGTTTTCGCTGATTTGCGGCTTGAAATCAATCACCACCGATAAGGGTTACTTATCGGAAGTGAGATTCAGCATCCGCGATCTATAACAGTGACGAACTTTTAAACGCATCTAGAGTTCATTTAGCAAATCATTTACCGTAAATTCAATGCGTTATGATTTGTCGAAATTGCCCATAACAAGCCTGTTAAGTCCGATTTCGGACGCTGGCATCGCGCTGGCGCGCCTCGACGAGCGCATTGCCCGTTCGCCGGTCGGGCAGGGCTGGATCGAGCGCATGCATTTTGCCGATGCCTGCGCCTCGCTATGGATCGACGGCGAGCTCGTCCACCTCGAGGATCTGGTTCTGCACGACGCCCACGCCGACATTCGCACGCCCACCCATGAACTGACGATTGCGCGTGATGTTTTGCGCACCCGCCGGCGCATTGCCGCCCAGGCATCTGGCTGGGCGCTTTCGCTCGATGGTGTTCGATCGCTGCGCCAGACGTCAGATGCGACGGCGGCCGGCGTGGACGAGATGCAGACTGTCGGTGTCACGAAGAACAGCGCGACGGTTGATCCGGAAGGGGAGGGGGAAGATGTTGACGACGCCAAAACTCTTCCGGGTGTCGATTATGCCGCCATCGATGCGGTGCTGGCCCGATCGGAAGCCGCGATCGAGAACGCAACACGGCCCGGCCGTGCCGGCGCGGCGGAAAAAGATCCGCTGGTCTATGATTTCGACTGGGACGAGGATGCTAGGCTCGACGAGTGGCGCGGCGTGCTGCGTCAGTCTGAAAACTTGCCGGCGGTGCTGCAGGCAATCGTCGCCCTCGATGCCTGGAACGAATTGTCTGTGCTGCAACACGCGCCCTGGCTCGGCCGGCTGTTCGCCGCCGCAATCCTGCGCCAGGCCGGCGTCACAACCGCCGCCCATCTGGCCGCGTTCAGTTTCGGGCTGAAAACAGTTCCAGTCGAGCGCCGCCGGCATCGCGACCGGGAGGCCCGGCTCCTCGCGATTGCGCATGGACTGATGGCAGCTGCTGAAATCGGGCTGAAGGAACACGACCGGCTGGTCCTTGCGCGGCAGTTGATGGAAGGCAAACTGATCGGTCGGCGGACATCCTCGAGACTGCCGGCGCTGATCGATCTTGTCATCGCCCGGCCGCTCGTTTCCACCGGCATGGTCGCCGAAATATTGAAGATGAAGCCGCAGTCGGCGCTTCGGATCGTTGGAGAGCTGGGATTGCGGGAGATGACGGGGAGGGGACGGTATCGGGCCTGGGGCGTCATATGATCGTGTTTTTCCCTCTTCTCATCACCTCCGTTAGTCTTCTAGGAAGAGTTGTGGTGTATTCGCATCCGAATAAGTTCGGGGATGGGGACAAAATTGGAAATTCGGCAGGATGCATGGACGGTTGGCAAGCTCTATGGCCAGCGCGGTCAGATCAATTTGAACCCTCAATGGCAGAGAGGGCCAGCGTGGAAGCAGTCGCGGCAAGTTCTGCTGATTGACTCAATTCTTAGAGGTATGGATATCCCGAAGGTCTACCTTCGCGAACGGCCGGGGGATGCGGTCTATTCACACGACGCAGTGGACGGGCAGCAACGTCTTCGCGCCATCTGGGAATTTAGATCGGGGCAGTTGACCCTTGATTATGCGGAGCGACTTCCGGACGTCGGGAATTTTCCAATCTTCGGTCTCAAATATGATCAGCTCGATCAGTCACTGCGAAACCGCTTCGATAATTTCGAAGTGAGCATCGGTGAGATTCTGAACGCGAGCAATGATGACATTTCGGCATTGTTTGCACGCTTGCAGATGGGCGTTCCGCTGAACCCGGCCGAGCTCAGGAACGCACAGCTGCGGCCGCTGAACCGGATCATGGCCTCGATCGCCGAGTCGCATGAGTTTTTTCAGAACAGCAGAATTTCTCCGAGCCGTTCGAAACATCTTGATTATCTCACTCACGGGTTTGCGGTTCTGGCGCATGGGTCCAATCGGGATATAAAAGCGCCTGACTTGCAACGCTTGATCGCCCAATTTGGACCCAACGACACCGATGCAATCCTGGAGCTTGCTTCGCGGGCCGGCGATGTCCTCAATGTGCTGGACGATGTCAACAAGGAGCTGAACTTCCGCATTACCCAGAAATGGATTTTCGTGGACCTGTTCTGGCTCATTTCGCAGAGGCATGACAGCGGCGCAAACGTGGATGCGGTTAAACTCGCAGCGGCGTACCGGCATTTCGACCAGCTGCGCACGGCGCACAATGCGGCGCCGGAGGCGCTCATCGCTGGAGGAGGGACCACGTCGCGTTTGAACCGGCACCTCTACGACTACATCGTCGCATTCAAAAGCCAAGGCGGCGTTAAAGAAAGCCTGAAAACCCGTAACGAGGCACTTCGTGCCTTTTGCCCCGACATAGACGTGAGGACCTAATGGCTTTTGATCATGACAGAATACCCGGTAACCTCATCGAGACATACAAGCGCGGGAAAGCGGCCATCTTCGTCGGCGCAGGCGCCTCGAGCGGTGCAGGCCTTCCCAGCTGGGGAAAATTTCTCGAAGCCTTGGTGGACCATGGGCAGAAGCAGTCGGTGGTGACCGACGACAAGGCGAAAGAGTATCTGCAGCTTATCAAGGACCCAGCCAAATACCTGATGGTAGCGTCCGGCCTCAAGGACGACCTTGGAAACTACTTTTCCGAGATTATCGAAAAGACCTTCAAGGATCCGAAGCCAAAGCCGACTGACCTGCATAACGCGCTAATAAGGCTCGACAACCTGCCGTTCGTGCTCACGACAAACTACGACACTATCATAGAGCGGGCTTATCGCGCCGAGGTCGACGACGATGTCTCGGTGTTGACCTACAAAGATGAAGGTGAATTGCAGCGCCGGCTCTTCAAGCGCGAGTTCTTCATCCTGAAGGCGCATGGAGATGCCCAGCGAACGGGAAACGGTATCATTCTAACCGAGCGGGACTACCGCGAAATCCTGTATCGCCAAAGGGCTTACCAACATCTCCTCACGGGCATGTTCTCGATGTTCTCGATCGTGTTCGTTGGAGCATCGATGAACGATCCGGAAATGCGTCTTTTGCTAAACTACATTGCCGACGCGTACCCGCAGGACTCGGGACCAAATCACTACGCCGCGATGGCCAAGGAGGAAATAACATCCGTTGAGCAGGAGCGGTGGTTCAAGGACCTCAAGGTGCAGCTGATACCGATCAGCAAGGATAACAACTATGCGGAGCTGACCGAATTCTTGGTCGCCCTCCGGGAGGCGGCCGCTTAGTCGTCGGAGGTGTCTTTAACAGCGCGCCCTTGGGATGTCGGCCAACGCGTGACAGCGTCTGAAAAAGCAGAAGGGTACTGAACAATGCTCTGTATCCAAATTGGCGGTTGCTGCTAAGTTCGTTGCTCGAATCGTTAATTCGTCTACAGCTTTGCGGAAATAAGGGGGCGGAGCTTGTCGGATATACCATCTATACATGCGTGGGTCAGGTTTCTTAGAAACTATGGACCGATTCCCACCAACGACAACATGTATGACGAGACAATCCAGCGCGCGCTCCGTCGTCACAAAATTCGGCCGATTACGCTTCCCGCGCCACTTCGCGACGAGCTCGTTGAGAATTTTCGCGGCCCTTCCCCAGTGTCATACATCATCACCGGCACAGCCGGCGATGGAAAAACATATCATTGCCGCGAGGTCTGGGTTGAGCTGGGCGGTGACGCAAACATCTGGAATCACGGTGACAAGGTCCAAAGGCTGGAGCTTGGCGAAGGCCGGTCTCTTGTCGTGGTCAAAGATTTGAGCGAACTGCGCGATGACGAAAGTGCATCGCTGATCGCTGAATTCTCGGCCGACATCGCTGACCCAGCCGCCTCAAGATTCTACCTCCTCGCCGCCAATCACGGGCAGCTCCTCGAGAAATTTAAAACGGCGCCGAAGACGCCTGAGGTCGAACGGGTGAGCCAAGTCGTCGAAGATCTCTTGGTTACGGGGATGACGAACGACACGGGAATTCGTCTCGAACTGAGAGACCTCAGTCGATCTCCGGCGGCCCAAATGATCACGGCGATTATCGAGGCGATAACTGAGCATGAAGGTTGGCAGGGATGTGACAGCTGCGCTGCACGCAGCGACGGCGCAATCTGTCCGATCTTCGAAAATCGCCGACGGCTGATCGGCGTCGGCGAGATGGATCCTTTCAAACGAAGACTTGCGGCGATCATTGAACTCAGCGAGCGCAACGGCAGCCATTTTCCGGTGCGTCAACTCTTGGCACTGGTCGCCAACAGCCTCCTCGGTCATCCCGACGCCCGAGACGGGCTGATGACGTGCGCCGACGTGCCTGCGCTTCAAGACGCGGGGCACCTCGATTTGGCGAGCATCTATCGAAATATTTTTGGCGAGAACCTAAAGTCAAGCAGGGCCGAAAAGACCGAACTGTTTCGAAAGCTCAACGCGTTCGGGATCGGCGCGGAGACGAGCAACCGGGTTGATAATCTGCTCGTCTATGGCGCTGACGATCCGGCCTATAAATCCGACTATGACGAGCTTGTCGTTTCGGATCCTGTGTACGGGGCGACGGCAGCCTTCACGGGCGCTCAACGGACCTACCTCGAGGGCGCCGATATCAACGAGCGCGCCCTGTTCCTTGGCGCGCTTCGAGCCCAGCGGCAGCGCCTGTTTTTTACGATGCCGGAGTCCAAGATCGACGAGTACGATCTCTGGGACCTCAGCGTGTTTCGATACGCCGGCTTGTACCTCGAAACGGCGCAGAAAATTGCCGCCGGACAAGCGGCGCCCCGGCAGGCGGTCAGCATGATTGTCCGCGGCCTGAACCGAATCTTCACGGGGATGTTGGTTCAGAACCAGGATGAGCTCGTGCTTGCGACATCCGGCAGCTTTTCGCAATCGAAGCGTAGTCCTCTGCTCGATGAAATTATCTCGGTGCCTCGCGCAAGCGGCGAAGAGGTCAGCATTGTTCCGGACAAAGCCGGCAGAAACTTCGGGGTCTCCGTCAAGCTAGTGCGAGGCAGCGAAATTCCGCCCGTCTTCCTGGCATTGTCTCCGACCAGGTTCGAGTTTCTCGGTCGCGTCGCTGAAGGCGCGTTACCCAGCAGTTTCTCGCTTGAATGTCACGAAGATCTACTCGCCTTCAAAGCGCGCCTGCTGCGGGAGACCGAAAACCGTCGCAAGCTCGATGGTGACGATGTCATGACAGACGGCGAACTCGTTTTGCGGTTTATCGATATAAATTCCGATGGCCGTGCTCAGCCCCGACGCGTGATCGTGCGAGTATGACAATGGAATTTCTTGATCGCCCCACCCAGTTCGAAGACCGCAACGGCCCCGCCTACTGGATCGACGAAGCGATCTGGGGACACCGCCTTCATGACGAGCAGTCCCCTTGGCTGACTTTCCTGGAGTTCCTGACGGTGCTGCTGTCGGAGCACCGCGAAGGCCGGGCACTCAGCGAGGACACCTATAACAGCCTTTCATATAAGCCGCAGCTTCAGCTACGTCTGCGCAATCTGGTGTTCAACAATCCTCATGTGATGACTGTTCGCGCCGAAGCAGGGTCAGACGAAGCGGCATGGTCACTTTGGCTTGATAAGATGGCGGCCACGGCAGGCGGCATCGACAAACCGGATTTTAGCTATCTCCGCGATTGTTTCGAGACGTTCGAGGATTTTGCCGCGGTATTGAACTTCCTTCAGGGAACAGCAATCGAGGGGTCGAGCAACAAGCGGTGGAGCTCGAAATTCGTCTTCCCGTTTGGGCCTCATTCGCTGTTCGAGGACGTCAACGTCAAGCCGAACGGCAGCGTGTCGAACGATCGACGGTTTTTCGCCCGCACGGGCGAGATCCTCTACCTGATGTTAAGCAGGAGCAGGCACACCGACGACCTTCGCGCCTTGCTGACGTCTCGCTTTCTCGATCAACCCGCACCCTATGATGCGATGGCGCGGGCACTCCAGGGAGAAATCCAGCTCGCCAAGGCGGAACGCGGTGGCGCCTATCTGCCGTGTTCGCAGCATCCTGTATTTGATCGAATGGCCGAAGATTGGCTTGCAATTCTGAAGTTGCCAATTCCGGGCCACGACGCAATTCCGCACCTTGTGACCACTGCCGGTCTCAATCTGTTTCTCTATCAACTCGACCGGGCAAAAGAGCTGCTCGGTCATTCCAGTGTTGAACTCGTTTGCGAAATCGTATCCCCGAAGAAGTCGGTGGTGCGGGATCTGTCGGCCGACTCCTATCAACAAAACAATATGCTGCCGCAGCTGGCGATCGAGCATTTTATCATGCGGATCGCCGAGACGCCGGCCTGGACGGCTGCGGTTGCATCCGACGAACCCGTCTTGAGAGCCAGTGACCTGATGCAGCGCGAGTTTGGATGGCCAGACGGTGACGAGGATGAGACGGTCGGCGATCCCAAGCAGCTGCTTGACGAACTGCTCAAGAAAGCCACGACCCGGCATAGGCAGCACGTGGGTAAAATTCATGCGACATGGTCGCGCGCAATCGGATTGTCATCGCGCCGATCGAGCCGGCGGGTGCGCTATGCCCCTACCGATCGATTGCTGAAAACCCTGGTGGTGGCCTGCGTCGACAACAGGCTTGAATTCAAAGACTTCCTGACCCGTTTGCATCAGCGCTACGGGATCATCATTGGAGACGCGCAGGCTCGGTCGTTTGTCGATGCCGGGACGGCAGATCAAGAAGACTTTTCCGACAATGCCCATCGCCTTGAAGAACGATTGGCAAGCTTGGGCCTTCTCAGACGCCTATCCGACAGTTGCGCCTATGTCGAAAATCCATTCCAAAGAGAGAGAGCCGAGTGAACCCCTCTGATCTCATTGGCGCCGCCGGCGCGACATCGATCCGTTTGCGTCTTGACGCGCTGTCTCCTGAAGATGGCATGGCGCGCTACCTGCTCGACCGTCTGACCGGCGAGCAGGTGGCTGCGATCACCCAAGCGCTGCTCATCGATGCGAAACTGACCAAGCTTCTGAGAATTGCGTTGCCGCGGAGCCTGGTTTCACCCTTCGGTCTCCCGGAAAGCGTGCTGACGGACGAGCGGATGGTGGCGATCCGGCATGCCGATTACGAAAGTCCAGCGCTTCTTTTTGCCAACACGGATGAGGATCAAGGGGCTTCGCTAGGGGATGTGACTCTGATCGGCGCGAAGCAGCTGACGGAGGAGCCGGGACCTTGGGTAGAGGCCGCCGCCGTCGGTCTCGGTTTGAGCGACAGCCAGATCGCAACCTGGACCGCTGCGTTGAGAGGGCTGACCGCAGCGGATGACTGGACGCTGCATCAGATTGCGACCTACGTCGCCATGACCCGCTCCCGGATTGAAACCGACGCAGTTCCGGTCACGGACGCACTCGGATGGGCTCTGCCGGCACTGCGGCTGCCGCGCGATAGCGGGTACTTCCTCGGGCTTGGCGAACGTGATCGCGAAGTCCCTCGCCGGTGGAAGAAGCTGTTCGAAAAGCTCGTCGCCGATCGCAAACCTCTGATGGTCAAACAGCGTCCCAATCGCCAGATCATCGACAACGAAGAACTGAGAGACCAGTTCGCCGAGGTGCGGGAGGATATTCCAGCGGAGGTGCATCCTGCCATTGAGGCGTTCATCGAGGCCGCGCCGGGGTGGGGCCCAGAAGCGGAAGCACTCAGTTTCTTTGAATGGGAGGCCGAAAGCGTTCTGCAGCTGTTTTCCGGGATCAAGCTGAAGAAGACGTCGCTCGCTCAGGAGACGATCAATTTCTTCGAGTTCACATTTCCCGACCGACTAAGTCCAGCCGACAACGAGTATCTCCGCGTTCTGAAGGGCCGATCGCTGAAGGAGACGCGGGAGGACGATCGCGAATTCTTTGAGGCTCACCGGGACGATCTCGGGCAAGACAAGGCTCTCAGGGTTAAGTGGGAGCGCTTCGTCTTCGGTCGCCCGATCGAATGTACCGATTTCCTCGAAGGCCTTCTGCGGGTTATTGAACGTCTGTTTGGCCAGGTCAACCTTGGAGGCGGGCCGCGCAAACTGAGCATCAAGTCAGCGCGGCGATCACGCAACCAATGGCTCGATTTGAACGCTGATGTTGGCCTATATTTCGGGCTACGCTACAGAGGGTTGCCGCCGCTCCTTGGCGCTGCCGTCGAATGGGACGTACCGTATCTCTTTACCTACGAAGAACTGCTTGATCGCGCGAAAACCCGTCAAAAGAAGTACCGGCGAAATGAATCGACGGCACGAAGTGCCTTGCAAATCAAATTCGATGTTGCCCTAACAGCCGGGCGGGAGCGGGCGACAGTCCAGCTCGTGTGGAGTGGCCTACCGTCAGCGATCGGTTTGGAACTGCCGAAGGATCTCGGTCGTCTCATCAAGCGACCGTTTGGACGCAGCAGCGTCACGCGGCTCTCGGTCAGTCGAAAGGGCGCACTCCAGTCCGTATCTCTAAGCGATACGGGAACGCTGCAGCCAGCTTTCGGACAGGATTCCGGAACGCTCATCCCGCGCACCAGCACCGGTATCGACCTTGCGAAGCTCTTCCCAAAACGCTTGAAGGAGGCGCAAGACGCCGGCCGGATCGCACAAGATGGTGCTGACGACATTGCTGCCGCGTGGAAGCACTTCGCTGCCCTATACACAGACGCCCTTACATCACTGCAGTCATCAGGGTACGCCTCTGCTACCCTCGTCGCCCAAGCCGACGCCTTCGGCACCCTGCTGAACAGCTTGGCCAAAAATGCCATAGGCGACCTCAACCGCCGCGATATCTGGGAGCCAGTGCTCAGGATCGGGACGATCGAAGTGCTTGGAGGCGCACCATCAGCCATTGTTGCACCTTGGCATCCGCTGCGATTGGCCGGTGTCGCAGCCAAAATGCGATCGGTCGCCGGCTTAGCCGACTATCTCTTGTCCGATGTCGACGTGAACTTCGGCGACTCGCGGCTGTTTTTCAGCGATCTTCGCGACGAACTTAGCCATCCGCTCTATCCCGAAATCGCCGTCGGCTATGACGGCAGCGAACCCGTTCTGCTCACGGAAACCAGCACGGTCAACGACTATAGCCTGTTCGAGCGGCCCGTCCGGGATCCGTCCGAGGCAACCACGGACGTTGATCCATCGGAGGCCGCACGACAGATCCGCTCGCTGCTTGAACGCTATCTCGATCTCCAACCGCATGAGCGGTCGAACCTCAGCATCATGCTCTACAACTGCGATGCAGCCGGCTTGCCGCTCGCAACGGTGAGCGCGCTGAGTTCAGTGCAGGACCAAGAAGAAGTCCATTGCAATGTGCTGGTCCGCCACCGCGACCGGGCCCGCTTGTCCGGTGTTTACACTGAGTTGCTAGAACGATCGGAAAACGATCCCGATGCGGTTGTCGTCAGCGAGACATCGCGGAACTTCATGTCAAAGCTTCGCATCGGCGTCATGCTCGACGTTGCGGGCGGGTCGAAGTCGGATGGAGCTCGCGAGATAGACGTGGCATTCCTGCATGACGTCGTATCGCGTCAAGCGCGTGAACAGTGGTTCCCGGTTCCTGCTTTGCCGGATAATCCTTCTTTGCTGGAACACGTGCCAGCGCGCTGGTCCTACCGGCGGGTCACCGCCGAAGATGAGCTCAAGGCGACGAGCTACCTGACATGTCCGCGTCAGCCAGATGCCTGCTGGTCTTACATTGATGCCGTTGCAAACGTTGTTCGACGCCAGTCGCACGTCGAGGGCGAACATTATCTACCGGCTCGTCAGATCTCGTTCCAGGATGGTGGCCTGAAGGGGATGTTCGACGAGGTGCATAACTTGGCAGAGTGGGTTGCCACCTACGACGATCTTCTCGACAAGCGGCAGCTTGCCGCCCAAGGGATCAACGTGATCCGGTATCGTCGCCAACGCACGCATGGCCGCAACATGGTCGTTTCGTCCACATCGGAGCTGCGAATACTTCACGTGCTGGTCAGACGGCGGCTTGCGGAACTCTCCTTGGGTCTTGACGACGATCGTCTTGCGGGTCTCGCGCGGCGAATGATCGAAGACGCCAACGCCATATCGGGCGATATCGTTCTGCGTGCGGCCAAACGGGGCGTTTCAGCAGGAGAACTGATTGGGTTGGTGTTGAGTCGAGCGCTTGTCGAAGAAGAGCTTGGCGAGCGCGCAGCGGTTGCCTGGTTTCTGCTCGACGACTACGCGGAATGGCTCGGACAAAAGGAAGAGGGGATCGCCGACATCCTTGGTATCAGCCTCTCGGCACGCCAAGATGGTCTTCCAAAGCTCAGGGCAATTGTGACCGAAGCCAAATATGTCGACCAGACGGGTTTGGCGGAGGCGAGCCGCAAGTCACGCAGCCAGCTGCGACAGACTGTTGCCCGTATCGATGACGCTTTGTTTGGCGATCCCGGACGCCTCGATCGCGACCTCTGGCTTTCCCGCATCTCCGATTTGTTGCTGGACGGTACGGCAGCACTAGGCCAGGCAAACCTTCTCGAACGGGTTCGAGACGGCATTCGCCGCGGTGCTGTCCCGATCGATTTGCGCGGTTACTCCCACATTTTCGTTTCCGGCCCAGCGACTGACGGCAGTTCGCTGGGAGAGCAGGATGAGTTGCCGGAAATTCAGATGGGGCTCCAGGAAACGTTCACGCGCGAGGGGCTCCGCAAACTGATCAAGGCTTACGAGGCGAAACAGAGCCTAACCGAACTTCGCGCCCAGCTTGGCGAAAAGCATACCTGGAACTCGGTCAGTTATCGTCACCCCGCGCCGCGGGTGGATTGGACGAAGCCTATCAACGAAGAACATTCGATTGCGGGGAGCGAAAAGCCGATCAGCCATGACTATGATCAAGATGACGACGAGGGCGATCCCGAAGGCGGAATTGTTATTGAGACCGTAGAACCGGGCACAAACGGCAATGGTTCGGTCGCCGTGAGCGGCGACGGCGGCGGTCTGTCCGGCGGGGAAATCACCCCCGCCCCAGCTTCGACCCAAACCAAAGACGAAGACCAGCCAACTATCTCACGATCGTCTTTGACGAACACGCAACCGGGTGCTCCTGCGTTGCCGGGCGGCGGCACGGCTGCTCCGACGCCTGACAAATTTCCTCGCGCCGGCGCCGAGATCGGCATTGCCGCTCTCATCGAAGCTCGCGCTCAGAAAGCACGCGAAAACTCGGCAGACGAACGTGAATGGTTGGATAGCACCGCACAAAAGCTGCGCTCCGCACTGCTCGGCTACAATCTCCAGGCCAAGATCGTCGGGACGCGTTTGACCCCAAACGCCGCACTCATCCGTTTTATGGGGTCGGATCGTTTGCGCGTTGAAGACATCGAAGCGAAACAATCATCGCTTCTGACAACACATGGGCTGAGGCTGATCTCGATTTCGCCATTGCCGGGCGAGATCGTCGTCGGCGTGGCCCGGCCGCAGCGACAAGTCGTTTCTCTTTGGGATGTTTGGGGCCGACGGGAAATTAATCGCAATGCTGCGGGCGTGAACACGTCCTTCGTGCTCGGCCTGAAGGAACTTGACGGCGATATTCTCTATCTGAATCTTGGTGGCCCATTCGCCGGCGGACAACAGCATGAGCCCCACACGCTCGTTGCGGGCGCAACGGGGTCGGGGAAATCCGTGCTGATCCAAGCGCTCCTCCTCGACATCGCTGCGACCAACTCCAGTGATCTGGCGTACATCCACCTGATCGATCCGAAAATGGGTGTCGACTATGCGGCAATCGAGAGACTGCCGCATCTGCAGGGCGGCGTGATTGTCGACCAGACGCGGGCGGTTGAGGTGATGGAGGGTCTCGTCACAGAGATGGAGCGCCGCTATGAGCTGTTCCGGTCCAAGGGGGCTCGAGACATTCGAGCGTTCAATTCCAAAGTCGAGCTCTCCGAGCGGCTGCCATATGTCTTCCTAGTCCATGACGAATTTGCGGAATGGATGCTCACGGAAGATTACAAGTCTGCCGTGACATCCAACGTTTCGCGCTTGGGCGTGAAGGCACGCGCCGCCGGCATGCATCTGATCTTCGCGGCGCAACGGCCCGATGCGAATGTCATGCCAATGCAGCTACGCGACAACCTTGGCAACAGATTGATTCTGAAGGTTGCAAGCGTCGGAACATCCGAAATCGCGCTTGGCGTGAAAGGAGCGGAACAGCTCTTGGGGCTCGGCCATCTTGCGGCAAAGCTCAGCGGTGAGCCAGCAATTATGTATGCACAGGCGCCGTTCCTGTCCGATGATGATATAGAAGCCGCGGTGGATGCAATTCGGGCCAGTGACGCCGGCCGTGGTTCGTCTCACTAAGCCGGCCAGATGGGGTCATTTGTGGCAGACGACGCAGCTAGCGGCTGCTTCGTCGAGGCCGTAGACGTCGTCGATCGTTTCCGAGGTTCTGCCGGATAGAGGATTGATCCGCCGGCCGCGTCGCAACCGCTCCCGACGTTTCTCGTAATCGGACTTGATCTGTTCGACCCGTTCGGGCGAGATCAGATCCGTCAGGCTTTCGCCTTGGCTCCACGTGAACGGCGAGCCGTCTCGCAAGGCGGTCTTTTCATAGTCGACGGCCTCGGCAAAGCGATCGGGATGGTGTTCCGCGAGCCGAACCCATTCGATCTTCTGTTGGTAGAAGCAGAACGTGCAGCCGGACCGGGAACGCCATTGATAGTAGGCCGGCTCACCGACGTCGGACTGCTCAAGTATCTCGATGACGCCGGTCCGATCGACCCCTGCTTCACGAAGCGGAAGATGCACCCGCATGTTGGGGTGTGTGGCTTGATAGCCCTCGCGGCTTGGCTCATCGGCGCGGATGGCGACATAGGAGTGGATGATCGTCCCGCTTTCCAGATCCTTTTGCAGCCAATGCTCCAGCGGCCGCAGCTTCAGTTGTCGCGTGCACCAGCGGGTGCGGGGCGAGGGGAGAAAATTGCCGTACTCGTCCAACCAAAAATCAAAGTCGCGATCGGGGTTAAGCCGCTCGATCGGCCGACCCAAGAAGCCTTCAAGCTTATCCAGGAAGCTATAGACTTCAGGCAATTCCTTTCCGGTGTCCGTGAAGAAATACTCGATCGGCAGCTCTGGACGATGCTGCCGCATGTAAACGGCGAGCGCGGCGCTGTCGCGCCCGCCCGAGAGACCGAGGATATGACGTTCCCCACTCATTGCCTGCCAACCTCATCTTCGCCATCGGCTGCCATCATCGCGACCGCACGCGCCAGTGCAGCAAGCTGCAGTCGTCCACTCTTGTTTTCTGATCTGAGCGAAGCCACCAAGCGATCAGCGATTCCTGCGGCGGCCACCTTTTCGCTTTCGCTCAGTTCGAAGCTGCGCATCAACGGCGGTGTCTTTGGGTCGAGGCCGACGACAAGTGCAAGGGCCTCGGTTTGGGAGCGTCGATCTCGCACGATCGCCAAAGCCTCAAGTTCCCGGAAACGGCGCCCGTATCGCGCAATTTCCGTCAGCGCTTCCTGCCGATCTCTGTCCGACCAATTCCGAGCGGGGCGATGCAACAGAACACTGACCGTGCTCTCGATGTCGCCTTTCCCAAGCTCCATCGCTGCGACGCGATCTGCAAAGGCGTCGAAATTGTAATCGTTGGTCAGCCCTTTCAGCACCGATGCGCGTTCCGCGATCCCCACGAAACTCAGCGCATCGATGCCGAGCGCCTTTGCAAGTGCGAGACGCAACTCCTCGAGAAGTGCCGGATAGCTCGCTTCGGCCGCTTGAAGGGCGTGATAGACGATCTCCGGGGCGAGCTCTTCACCGAGAGCAGCGGGAAGATCGTCAAACAGGAGACGCTCGGGATCATCCGCCTTCATCACAATCCCGCGGATTTTCACGGCCAAAGGATCAAGGTTGGTCGTACGTTTTGCGAATTGTGAGAGCTCTTCAAAACGCTGAAACAGAGCTGCGGCGACAGGCAATGACGTGCCGTGATGGTCGACGCCGAGCAGCTGCGCGAGGCCGCTGAGAAACGCGGTTTCGCGCACGGACCGGTCAATCCGCCTCAAACGGAAGAGACCAGGCTTCTGCAAAAGCTTGTCGACGACGACGTCATCGATTGCTGTTTGATACACTCCGTCGATATAGACCGCGACGCTCTCGCGCTTGGCAAGTATGTAGGCAAGCGCCAATACCGGCATTACACCGGCTTTGATGCCATAGGGCGGCCGAGCCCACTCCGCATAGACAGCATCGAGAGGATTTTCGCCCGCAAGGTCGATTACATCCCACGCAGGGCGGAGCGATGCTCCTTCTTGGCTATCGTCTGGTTCCGAAAAGCCAAACACGCCGGCCTTGATCTCTTTGTGCAGTCCGAACGGTCGAAGCAAGGTAAGATAGAGGCCGAGCTCTGCAGGATACTGGGTCATTCCCAGCTGCTCATGCGCATACGAATTGACCATTGCGTGAGCTAGTTCGCGCAAAGCTGCCATCGAATTTGATGACGGTTTGTCGCGCTGGAGCAACTCGCTTTTGATAATCGGCGCCTTGGCGTAACCGGCGTCAGCCAGCGCGCTTGCAACGACCGTCAACGGCGCGCGGACGGCTTGGCTCGGGTGAGGCGCCAGATACCAGCTTGCGTTCTCAAAAGCCGTTTCGAGCGCGCGATGAAGCTGATCGATGCAGTGGGATTGTCTCGCGGCAATCTCCCGCCTTGCGATCCGGTCGCCCTCCAGCTGCGGATGCTCACGGAAAACGCGTTCGACCGCCAACAACTCCGCAGCCGTTGACCGGAGGGCAAAGCTGTCATTTGCCCCGCCTACGGCAATCACACGCCCCTTAGTCTCTAGCGCCTTAGCCGCCTTATGGGCCAGTTGGTCGACGGATTTCGTCGTCAAAGAACCGTCGCCGAGAAGCAATAGCAAAAGGCCACTGCCATGAACCGGGCGGGCTAGTATGCCGCTCGTCAAAGACTCGATCGTGTCGTTCGGGCCGACGACCTGCAGGGCTATCTCAAAAGTCCTCAGCGCGCCTTTCTGGAAGTAATGCCGTTTAGCCGTGGCAAAGCCCCAACCGACGCGGCGCGGAATGTCCGCGAGCTCAAGTGAATCCGCCGGTTGGATAGCCCGGCCAATGGCTTCCTCAAGATCGAAGTCGCTGCCGGCAAACAGTGCATATCCGCCAAGGCGTGGCTGCCGGATCAGGATAGCCCAATCGACGAGATCCTTGATCGCTCTGCTGATCGCTTTGTTCCCGAAGCCGGGTACCGACGCGTTCAAAAAGTCGTCTGCGAGCACGACGCCAGAACCGTTGCGGAAAAACTCGATGATCGCGGCCGCTTTCGTCAAGGCAACATGCAAACCGGTTCCTTTGACGCCGGCCCGCTCGATTGCTTCGAATGCGAGGCTGAAGCGGTTGCCGTCCACACCCGCCGTAAGGGCCATTCCGAAGTTGGCAGCAAGATAATCCCAGAGCATCGAGGGGTCGTACGTCCCGCCCTTAAGATCGGTCGTCTCCAGAAACTCCTTGAAGCCGGAGGGCTCGGCGGAACTCAAAAAACCGAAAACGCTCCGCTCGTTCTGGGCAAACCGCGCTCTCGAGATCGGTCCGAGCAGAAGCGCGCTCACCGGGTTAAGAGGCCATGTCTGCTCAAGCGCTTCCGCGAGCACATCAACGTCAGTCGGGCGGCGTTTGGCGACCGCTTCAGCAACAACGCGGGCGCCGGACGCATCATAATCTGGGCGCTCAGCGGCTATGGCCCGGCCGAGCAGCGCAACCGTTTCGTCCGCACCCGAAAGAAACGCGATGTCCTGGTAGCGGCCTTGGACCTTACGCCACTCCTGGCGCGCGTCGCGGGCAGCGCGCGCTGTGTATTGGTCGAACGACTGGTGGAGAATGCCAATGACGACCAAGCGGCCGTTGCTGCGCGAGGCATGCTCGGCGAGATCCTGCAGCAGATGGACATCACCGCCCTCGAGTGCCTCGTGCTCAAGAAGTTTGCCGAGTTCGTCGAGGATGAGGAGGGTTCCGCTGGACGCGCCTTCGCCGCCCACTATCAAAGCTTTGATGAGTCGGTCATCGCTTGCTGCGAACTGTGTCGCGGCGTCCGCCGACCAATTGAGCGCATTACGTGCGGCTTCGACGACAGCGTCCCGGAGGCGTGTCCGACTGCCGGTAACGGCGACGACTTTCCAGGGGCCGCTGGTTTCCGGGAACGCCTGATTGAACAGCGTTGAAAGAGGCTCTCCCGCAATATCGCGAGCAATTTTCCGGTTCTTCTTTGCGCCGGCGACGAGGTTCGCAAGTAGCAAAGCAGCGCTCGACTTGCCACCGCCATAAGGGCCGGTCCAAGTGTAGGCGCTTTGATAGTGGTCTCGCTGGCTCTCCCCAAGAGTGCGCAGAGCTTTTGCCACACTTGCCTGTAACACGTATCCGACCAATGGCGGCGTGCCGTTCAAGTCGGCATCGAGCCGGGCCGATCGCGCGAAACGGCGATCAATGGAAACAATACTGGCAAGCTTGCTCATGCTGCGATCTGATGGTCAGGTTTGCGAGGATAGGCGAGAGAAAGAACCGTCGTCGGATCGAACGCGGCCGTGCGTTGAATCTGGCGAAGACCGGCTGTGTCGACCCATTGCCACGCGCCTGCAGTCAGATCGTCAAGCCGCATCAGTCGAGAAATAACGCTGTCTTCGTCGAGTTTGAAAACGCGGCCTGGCGAGCCTGCTCCATAACAAATCTGTTCAGCCGTCAATGTGGTCGCGCCGCCGGATCGTTCCCAGAACTGACCAAGCGCGAACGCGAAAACCGCGTCATGAAGGCCGGGCTTAGGGCCACGAACAAACTCGTACCAGCCCCCAAGCCGAGCTTCCCGGATCAACGCAAGCTCGGCTAACAGAGGCTCTGCCGCGTCTTCATTAAGTGTATCTGCGCGCCGCACATAGCTGCGCAAGAAAACTTCGATATCGCGCTTGAGTGTTCCGCGCGTTGCCCGCCATCGGTTGTTCTCCACTAAGGCCATTAGCTGGTCAAGCAACATCGCCGGATCGAACTCGATCGCGTTGAGCAAATTGAACGCGTAATAAGCAGTTGTCGTCATCGCCGGCGTGCTAGCGATATGCCAATGAGCGAGCCAAATCGTCGATGATTGCTCAAGATACGGGTCGAACCCATCGTCAGAGAGAACGGAGCTACCAAGGTCGGTCGGAGCGATGATGCGATCGACTTCAGCGAAAAAGCCCGAGGCGAGAGCCCAATAGCGCATTGACACGGCCATATTGCGCCCAACGCCAAATCGGGTTATTGCATCTTGTTCCTGGAATGTTCTCGAATCGGCTCCGCCGCCAATTGCATCGAAGGCTTTCTTCAACCATAGCAGTCGAAGCGGGAACGTCTCGTGTCCCGCAAACTGCCCTCTCGAATCGATCTTTATCGTAGCGCGTCCCATGAAGGGGACCTTACTGGTGAACCTCTCCAGTTTCAAGGCGAGACAGCGCGGCGGCATCAACAATGTGGCCGGCAGCGGTTAATATCTCTTCCGAATTCTGGTAGCGATTACAGAGAATCCGAATAACGCCACGAGCGTCCGCTTCAGAAAAACCAATAGATTCAAGAACATGAGAAGTCTTGATTTGTCCTGAGGTGCATGCCGAGGCTGTTGAAAGCGATACGTGGCGGCCGATGCGGGCACAGAGCTCGTCCGCATCGACGCCGAACAACTGGATGGACGCTGTGCCTGGAACCGTTGGCGCATCGCCGCTGACCCGACGAAAGCGAAGCTGCCGTTGTTCGAGCATCTCAAGCAAGCGCTCGATCAACGCCGAGCAATGCTCTTGGTCGGATTCAAGTCGATCTCTCGCGAGCCGAGCTGCCGCACCGAAGCCCGCGACGAGTGCGACCGGCTCAGTTCCCGGCCTCATACCGCTTTGCTGGCCACCACCCAAAGTCAGTGGAAGCGGCTTCGGCGCCGATGCTGCAACATACAATGCCCCTATGCCCATTGGACCATAGCACTTGTGGGCGGAAAGGGTGAGGTAGTCGACTTCAAGCTCAAGGACGTCGACATCGATCTTGCCGGCTGCTTGTGCAGCATCGCTGTGGAAGAACGCGCCGCTCTCATGCGCTAACACAGCAGCTTCCTTTACCGGCTGAATGACACCGGTCTCATTGTTGACCATCATCACTGATGCAAGGAGGAGATCTTGGTCGACGAGTTTTGCAAATTCGGCAAGATCAAGCCGACCGCGACGATCGACGGGAGCAATGCTGACGTCGAACCCTTCGGACTGCAACGCATGAGCAGGCTCCAAGACTGCCTTATGTTCGACTGCCGAAACGAGGACGCGTTTCCGGTTTGGTTCGAATCTGCGAGCCGCGCGCGCCACGCCCAAAATGGCGAGATTGTTAGCTTCTGTGGCGCCCGACGTGAAGGTGATCTCGCTTGCGGTGGCGCCGATCAGGTCGGCAACGGATTTGCGGCCCTCTGCAATCGTGCGTGCGGCAACCTCGCCTGAAACGTTCGGCGAACCCGCATTGCCCGGGTGCGCCCAAACGGCAAGCATCGCGTCGCGAGCTTCAGGCGCAAGCGGTAGAGTGGCAAAACCATCGAGATAGATTGGGTGCTCCATTTCGAAATCTTCCCCACTGGGCTCGCGTTGGATGTTAAAGAGAATCGAACGATGAGGTTTCAGATGTCGAACCATATAGCGAATGAACTACAGCAAGAGAATTCTCATAATCGCAGCGCCGCGGAACATATCCGGATAGCTGATATCTATCGAGAGCAGTATGCGCACTTCCGCTCAATGAACGACATCTTGTACAAGATCCCTCCGCTTTTTACCGTCGCGCTAGGAGGCTTGTGGTATTTTGCGGTCTCTCAGCTGAAGACCGATCGAGTTGTGGCAGCGGGCATCTTTTTCTTTTGTGTGATTCTGAGTATTGCGTTCATAAATATCATGGGGAGATTTGGGCGCGCCTTTAACGGATATCTCAATAACCTTAATAAGTTCGACGGTGAATATCGGGTGACCTTGAAGCCGTCCAACTTGCCTTCGACTGTAAAAACAATCCAACTTCTTCTTGGGGTTTCAGCGATCGTTTCGATTATTGGCGTGGGCCACGCGATCAGGACGCAGCCCCTGCATTCGACGCCCGTTGAAGCGTCGGTCGACCAAGCTACTAAGGGCGGCATTTCGCAGATAGGCGTCGAGGAACCGCATCGAAGCCAGTAATGTCCGTACGCGCCGAGAGGATTCGAGGGTTCGACTATCATCAAGAGCAGTGCTCGCAAACCAAATCAGCTCGGCCACGCGAGGGGAGGCCCTTTCAGCAGTGAAAGCCTTAAGCTGCTGTGCGTTTCGGTCGTTCTCGACTAACGCGCAGGTTCCGAAAGTAGCCGTTCGACGAAAGGACACAATCGTTCACTGGATGGCGCTTTGTTAATTACACAAATCACCGCGGTTGACTTAGCCGCCCCCCGCGGCGACTGTCGCCGCCTCAAATCGTTCCAGGAGGATGCGTCCCACACCGGGGGAGCGTATACAGATGCCGATTTCCTGGCGCGGGTTGTCGTCCATCGTGTCAGCCGAAAGCCAGTTCTGGCTAGTTATGACAGCCACGTCATCGTCCCAGGTGAGGAACTTCGCGTGTAGTCGCGGGCGATGAACAGGCCGGATCCGAACGCCGACCTTAGCCGCTTCGGTGGTCAGCCGCGCGATGTCGGTCGCCGTGATTGCGCCGCTGTCCTCGCCGTAGAAAAGACGCACATCCAGATCGCGAGCACGTTTCGAGGCCGCGAACACGGGTGCCAAGATCAGGTTGTTCGCCGCGCCTGCAAACCGGTGGCTGGCGATGACGAGGCTCTTATCGGCAGTGTCCCTCGCCTCTCGAACGAGTTCGGCATGGTCAGATCCCAGGAGAACGCAAACGCTGGCTTTGCCTTCGTGCTGCGAAAGCTGGCTTCGCAGGTTGACGGCGAGAGCGACGAGGTCGCTCGTCAGATTGGTCCAGTGACCGTTGCCGCCCCGCGATAGCTCGGCGACCTGATCGATGACATCGGCGACCAATTGATAGTCGCGCATGCGGACCGAAACTTCGAAGCTCGAGAAGCCGCTGTAAAGCCAGTTGCACGATCCGACCAAGGCGATCACGCGGTCGGGGGTGCCGTCGTCGGCGAGCACGATCTTGGCGTGCGATCCCGTCGAAAACGGGTGGATCGTCAATCCGTCGAGCCCTTCAGCTTCAAGCTCGGCTCGCAGTTGTTGGACAACCTTAGCCGTCGAACGACGCTCGTCAGCATTCTTGTCCTGACCCCAGAGGATGTCGACCTTCACGCCCAAAGCGACGGCTTTGCGGAAATCCGGAAGCAAGGCGGCGAAGCGCTGGGCCGACACGAAGGTTGAGTGGATCAGAAGCCTGTGCCGCGCCCGGCTAATCGCTCCCCTAAGTGCGGTTTCGTGTTCGGCACCGCCAGCAATCAGGTCGTTCGTCGTGAAAGCGACCTTGCGGATTGGCGGCGTGATCTGGGCGCTCTCGGATCCGGCGAGCGACGTCGGCGTGTATGAACGCTGTTGGCCGCCCGCCGACTTGGCCGACATGGCAGCCGCCGCACGCTTGATCTCCTCGATGAGCATCGCAGGGGTGCGGGGGCTCATGCCTTCGGGCTGTCCGTCCCTCACCGGCACGAGCGCCCATCGCTTGGCGAGGCGGTTGCCGTAGGGGTCTATGCCAACGAACTTCTCGTCGGCTTGGAACAGCGCGTCAACGAGCGGTCGCACCTCTTCGATAAGCTGTCTTGCGGGGCGCTCGATGCGCACGATCGGCTCGCCTTGCTCTTCTCTTTTCTCAACGACATGCTCATGGACGAAGGGAAGGTCGCGGCTTCTGAACAGCGTCCCCGTAATCTGGTCGATCACGAACGTCATGTTGCGGCTCAAGCGCCGGGGGGCCGTCGGTAACTGATCGTAATCCTTCACAATGCGGCCTTCCGGTGTGATCTGGAATTGCACGGCAGATGCCGATTGCATCATCTCGACCCAGCCCGCGCGCATGAGACGGATCAGCGCCTCGACGATTACGCGCTCCGGGATGCACGCCCGCTCTTTAAGCGCATGCACGGAGGTTGATCCGCGGTCCAGCTCCCACAGAAGCAATTGCTCCAGAACGGTCCACGGACGGCCTTTGTCAAAGTGAAATTTGCGGCGTCCCTGTAGGACGGGAATGGCGACGCGGATGAGACTCATTTTCCACCGACCAGACGTTCAAAGGGGATGATCACCGCTTTGCCACGCTGCCGCTCGGTCTCCAGCGCCTCCAAGAACCGGCCCAGGAATGCGGCTTCCTGCAGAGCCTCGGTGCCAACGTTCGACGCGATCGTCGAGCGTATGAATTCGAGCGAACCGATGACGTACAGGTTTGACTTTGCCCGGCTGAGGAGGACGTTCATCCGGCGCGGGTCACTGAGAAAGCCGAGCGCCCTGCGAAGCGATGCATGGTGGTTATTGCGGACGAGGGACACGATGACGACGTCGGCCTCGTTTCCCTGAAACGAATCGACCGTGCCACAATAGCGATCGGCATCGATCGCCGGTGACAAGTCGCCTAAAATCGGAAAGCTCGCCCGGTTGTCATCGAACGCCGCCTTGAGTCGGCGCACCTGCTCGCTGTAGGGCGACAGGATCGCCAGGGTCGGCGGCTTTTCCAGGCTTTGGCGAACCTTTAGGAGCGATAGGATCTGCCGAACTGCCTCAACCTCGGCGGGATTGTGCCACCGTGGCCGGCGCTCGGCGTCGCTCGCTTTCATCCCAACGGTCGCTTGGACCCATGGCATGTCGATGAAGATAAGCGGGGCGTTCGGGAGCCGCTTGCTGTCGCTGGAGGATACCGGTGAAGGTGCGCCCGTGATCCGCGCTGCCGCCTCTTCATGCGTCTTGAGCTCGTTGTCATAGAAGCTATGGGACACGACCTCGGCAAGCGCCGGGTGCATCCGATGCTGCAACGTCAGTCGCTGAGCGAGCCGGCGGGCCTTGGGCTTGTTCTTGTGGACCTTGAACTCGTCTTCGATCATCCGCTCGAAGAGCAGGATCTGACCGAGTGCCAAGGCGCAGAGGGCGGGGAAATCACTCTGATCGGTGTCGACCTCGTCCAGAACCTCGTCGGTCGACATATCGCGAAGCGTCCGGCCGATGAATTCGGCGCCGGCTTCGAGAGCCTGCGCAACGGCTTGCGGATTCGCGAGCAGCTGCACGATTCGCTCCGAACCGAAAGGCGCGAGTTGTTTGTGGTCGCCAATCATCAAGCGCCGATAGGACAGCAGGAGAGGGGCAACTAGCTCACCCCCTGTCGCTTTTCCTGCCTCCTCGACCATGACCCAGTCGAATTGGCCGCGCTCGTCGAGAAGGCGCTCCAGCTCGGGCGAGTTGGTGGTTGCAAACAGCAGGTTCGCCCCCCGAACGAGCAACGCCTCCATGGCCTGGCGGCCTTGGGTGACGCTCGATCGTTCTTCTTTGGGTTTGGTGGCCACGCTCGCTTGCAGATCGCCGAGCTGCTTGCGAAGTCGTTGGGGCGCCTCGGCGACGAGCGGACTCGCGGCGAGCTTTGCAATCAGCGACTCGGTTTGGCGGACGACCTCGAAATCGCCGGCGTCATCCTTGTTGTCCTTGGATTGACTGCGCACGATGACGGGCTCGCGGGGATGTCCTTCGAGCGCCTCGGCGAGTTCATCCATGAGATGATTGACCGCAGCGTTACTCTGGGCCGTCAAGAGCAGGCGCGCGGAGCTGTTGTCGGCGAGCGTGTCGAGGACCAGGTCTCTCACCAACCGGGTCTTTCCGACCCCCGGCGGGCCCTGGACTAAAAACAGGGGGATGGTCGATATGATCGCGCCGAGCGCGGAGCGTTTCGATTCGTCGAGCGCTGCGAAACGCTCGTCCGACTTCGCCACTTCATGTGAATCGAGGATCCTCGACCGTGGGTCGTCGAGCATGCGAAGCAGTTCGGAGTGGTCCGCGAGCGCCCTCAGTGCCCTGAGGCGGCGGCGCAGCTGGATGTCGCGGCCCACGAAATCTGCCGGCACGAGCGCCGCGTCGCGGAAGTTGGTCGGCCTTTCGGCGCCGACAAAGATATAGGTCGGCTGCGACGCGCCTTGCTGATCCTTGCGGCTGAACTTCCACGACGTGTCGGAAATTTCGCGGTCGCCGACCTGGCGCGCTTCGGTCAGCACCCAATCCTCAATGCGCGCATCGCCCATCATCACGTCCTCGAACCGCTTGGCCGGCGGCCGGAGCCCGAGCGCGATCGAAAGTGCGTCGCGCTCCGGATCTTGGCGGGGCACCATGGCGACGCAAACTTCCTCGCCGTCCGCGCTCGCAGCCCCATGGGCGTCGACCACCTGCTTTATGTCGACTGGATAGACGTCGGCGGCTGCGTAGAGCGCCTCAAGAAATTGCGTGAGCGCCAACGCCTGGTGAACGCGCTTCGCCCTGTCAGGCTTGGCTTGTTCCTCATCAAGCTCGCGCCGTAATTGCTCCCAGCTTGATAGTTTCCCACGCAGCCTCGGAAATCTTGCGACTGCGTCCCGCTGGTCCATGATCTCGAGCGAGCGGGCCTCAAGCTGTACCTGTCCCAAAATGTTAACCGCGGCTGCTTCGGTGGCCTCTGCCCGCTCGCAATACGCCATCTCCCACGTTCCTGGCACGCCCGGCTTTTGGATGTACTGCGTCAGTGAATAGGTGAGCAGTGTGCCGGCGAGCGTCAATCTGAATGGCTGTGCTTCATTCTTTATCGCGAGTAGAAGCGGCGCGTCGCCGAGATCGGCGCGAACGAATCCAAGCATAGCTTCGACGTCATCGACTTCTACGTCATTACCAGAAGCCTCGCGGATACGTTGCGCAAATGCTCCGGCGAAACGGAAAACTAGATGAAATTTCGCTTCCCGGCCTGCGGCGCTGGCGCCGAGATCACGGAGGATTTCTTGAATTCGCAGACGTACGATTTCGCCGTCGAGCCGATCCAGCCGCTCGATCCGGATGAGCTGTCGCAGAAGCCTGACTTCAGCAGAAGACAGGTGGTCTGCTACATCGGAGGGAATGATGCGAAGGTCAATGACCCGCTTCAGGTCGGCTCCCAATAATCCTGCAGCCAATTCGCCAAATGCTCGCCAGTCCTCGACAAATGATGCCGGCGCGCCGGTCTTTGTGCGTGTCGCGCTCGGTGCGTTCGCTGCGCCTGCAAGCCTCAGCGACCACTCGAAGCCAGTGAGCTGAAAATCAGGTTCGCTTCCGCCAGACGCCAATATCGACCACTGGTCGATATTGCGATGCAGAAGCCCTTGATCGTGGAGTATCTCCAGCGCGAACGCAATCTGCGACAGATTTTGCCAGAGCAGCAGCCGATTGCGGGTGATGCGCGGGTTCTGCAGCCAATGGTTCGCTTGCCGATGCTGGAGAAGCGTTGCCAGCGGTTGGCGTTGGCCGAGATCGAGAACGAGATAGAAGCCCGAATCGTCGAAGCCGGCTTGCAGCAGCGTTGCAATCGACGTCGACGCTCCGGGATATCCCCCTAAACGGTAAAGATGACGCACTTCGTGCTGCCAAAGTTCACGAAGCTCTTCTTGTCCTTCGCCACTCGCACGTGGCCACGCTTTGATGAGAACGTGATTTCCGCTCTCATCGACACCAAGTGTTAGTGAAGGTCGTCCTGATTTTCGATCCGCTCTCTGAAGGTCGCGATCCTCGAGCTTATAAGCTGACAGGAACGTGCCTTTGCGGCGCGATTTGATTGCCATACAATCCCCCCCCTTCAACTCAAGATAGGCGATGTCTTTTGATGAGAATAGAGGAGAAGCTGCTGAAATAGCTCCTCCAAATGACATTCGCGGCAAGTTCCCACCATTCTTTCGAAGAGTCCTATCGATCAATGCTGGCCATGCAGCCCGATTACCAGTGCCGCTGTCAACTGAGTGACTGCTGTAGATCCAACTGGCACTCGCCTCACTAGGTCCGTTTCTGAAGCTCACCAAATGCAACCTGCCTCTCCGGTCACGGTACCAAATCGGTTGTCCCAGCTAGGCAAGTTCTTGGTTCGCCTACGAATCTGTCACAGAGGGAGTTAGGAAGAGCGGGGTCGCTCGTTCGGATCCGTTCAAGGCGCTCAACCTATTCACGCCGACCGAATCGACTCCGTTTCCAGCTTGGCGAGGTTAGCTAACACCGTATCCATTCCACGGCGCGCCTAAACAAGGCGAGCATGTCGATTTCAGAGCTTAAGCTTAAATCCAGGGATGAGCCGGTGCGCTGGTTCGAGGTGTTCACTGATGGCAAAGGCTGTGGGGATTGCGGCGTCCTGTCGTCAAGATCTGGTATGAGCATGGTCTCGCATCCGATCGGTGGCGCAGCTTCAAACTATCGAACGACAAAGCTTCGCCGAGAAGCTTCACGATGTGGTCAGCCTCTACGTCTTGCCGCCGGCCCATGCGATTGTCCTTTCCGTTGATGGGAAAAGTCAGATCCAGGCGCTGGATCGAACCCAGCCGGGTCTTCCCATGAAGAAGGGCCGTGCCGGCACGATGACTCATGATTACAAGCGCCACGGCAGCACGACACTTTTCGCCGCCCTGAATGTTCTCGACGGCTCCGTCATCGGCGGCAACATGCAGCGGCCCCGGCATCAGGAGTTCATCCGCTTCCTCAACACCATTGAGGCTCAGTTGCCGAAGGATAAGGCGGTTCACGTCATCCTGGACAACTACGCCACACACAAACAGCCCAAAGTCCGGGCCTGGTTGGCGCGGCACCCACGCTGGACCTTCCACTTCGTTCCGACATCCTGTTCCTGGTTGAATGCCGTCGAGGGTCTTCGCAAAACTCACCCGTCGTCGGCTGAAGAACGGTGTCTTTCATTCGGTCGGTGATCTTCAGGCAGCCATCAACCGCTTTATCAAAGAGCACAAAAAGCCGAAGCCATTCATCTGGAAAGCAGACCTGACTTCGCAGCCGTCAGACGTGGGCACCGATTGTTGGAATCAAACCGTTCGCCGCTCCTCCACGTATGACTTCTTCGTTACTTTGACCACGTCCGAGCGTCGCCATTGACGCCGAAGACGGCCCGACAAAATATTTCATAACAGCTGTAATATTTCACTTGTCATTTTTCCTTCGCGCCGTAATGTGATTTTACAGTCGCAATTGGGGGAAATGGCTGGATCAGCGATGCCTTTACGCGTCTCTAGGTCCCCTTATCGCTTAAAGCGTCCGTTTCAATATTACAATTGATCTAAAACGTTTGACCCGCCCTCTCTCGCGGGAGGGTGTCTGCACGCTACCTCACCTGACCCAGCTGAAAGTGAAAGGAACGTACAAAATGACCAAACTCGGAAGGCATGCCATCGTGATCGCCACACTATTCGGACTGATATCGGCTGCTCCGGTGTGGGCGGATGACTTGTCGATCGCCGATACCTCACAGGGAGCCTTCAAGGGGATTGCACACGACAGTTACGTGGAGTTCCTCGGCATACCCTATGGTCAACCGCCAGTCGGTGAACTCAGGTGGAAGCCTCCTGTGGAAGCCGTAAAGCACGAGGGCGAATTTTCTGTGACCGAGGTCGCTTCAAAGTGCGTCCAGTTGGAGTTCAAGGCGGTCGTGGGGTCTGAAGATTGCTTGTATCTCAACGTGTTTCGCCCGACGGCGAAGAGCGATACGCTATTGCCCGTGCTGTTCTTCATCCATGGTGGCGGGCTAATGCGGGGATCAGCGGACCAGGCGAACGGAGCAGTGCTCGCCACCGAAAACAATGTGATCCTCGTTTCAATAAACTACCGCCTTAACGGGTTCGGATTCTTTGCTCACAATTCAACGCTCGACGCCTCCGGCGTCCGTTCGGCCAACTATGGTCTGCTTGACCAGCGGCTCGCCATGCAGTGGGTCCGGAAAAACATTAGAGGTTTCGGCGGCGATCCCGATAACGTGACCATCTTCGGGTATTCCTCCGGTGCCATCTCCGTCCTTGCCCACCTAGCTTCGCCGAGCTCGAAGACGCTATTCCATAAGGCAGTTTCACTTAGTGGCGGTTGGTATCCAAAGGGACGAACGCTTGCGGAAGCCGAAACCTCTGGTGAGAAGGACGCCGACGCGTGGGGCTGCAAAGGCGATCGGAAAGCGGTCCTAGCATGCCTTCGGTCCCAGCCAATCGAGGCCGTGGTGAAAGCGTCCACACCTCCTGGTGAATACGAGTTTGTCCCTCTCGTAGACGACTACATATTGCCTATGTCCCCGGAGGACGCATTTGAAAGCGGAAACTACAACAAGGTGCCGTTCATCACAGGCGCGACCCAGCACGAATACAGCAGATACATGTATGGCGCCGGCGAGAAGACGAAGGAAAACTTCGCCGAGGACGCGGCGAAATACCTCTCACCATATTCGAAGCCCAGAATCGATGCATCCGCGCTGGCGAAGACCTACGATCTCTCCGCCTACCCAAACCCGACACAGGCTTATGCGGCCACCGCAACCGACTTCATGATCGCATGCCAGCATCTCAAGATGGCCGACGATATGGTCAAATACGACCGCAGGGTCTGGGCTTTCCAGTTCGGTTTCCAGGGTAACCCTCCGCCGCCGTTCGACGTTCCCGCCTGGTACGGCGATATCGGCAACTACCACGGCGTCGATCACGACTACTGGTTTGCGAAGTTCCCTGATTCCTCGTCGCCTGACATCAAGAAGCTATCGGCGGAAATGCGGTCCTACCTCACAAATTTTGCGCGAGCCGGCGATCCCAACGGAGCGGGTCTGCCTGTATGGCCAACACTGGCGGACAAGCCGGAAACAGTGTTGAACTTCGCCAAACCAATTAATCCGGAGTGGAACGTGAAAAGCGAACACCATTGTGACTTCTGGAGCAACTACGAGCTCCAGCTATAGGCTCCAGCGCCGCCTCCAACAGAGGTGGGTAGTACCCCGCCTCTACCTTCAAGTCTCGTAAGACACAATACCGCGCTGTTATATGATAACTTCGCTCGCGTATCGGATTACGAACCGTAGTTGTCATTGCAACTTTGTTTGGTAGGTTCAGATAGGAAGGACATTTTCTAATATATGCACCCACCATGTAGGCGAAGCCCCAATACGTCCTTCTCGACGCTCTCTACTGAATGAGGCCTTCCATGAACCATTTGACGACACCATTCGACTTCTTAGGTCACGCCCGGCGGCTACTCTCGCAGTGCTCCAACTGGCGAGCTGCGTATCGTCAGCATGTCCAGAGTGCTGCGAGAAAACGCGGCCCAATTATAGTTCTGGATGGTTGTGTATGGATTTGCGATTCGGCAGAGGACTTCCCGGATGAGTTCGGCTCACCAGCCACCTTTCCTGAGCAAATTAGACTAGCGAAATGAACGCAGCTGGAAAAACGAGGCTTGTGGCGTCCGTTCCAGCAGAAGTTTATGCCGAAACGCTGCCTCCTGTCGAGGCTTCTCACTGACCATCAGGTCGATCATCGCGAACTCGCCGGAGTGGAAACGCAATCTGACCGGCCGCGTCATGCGGAAGCGGAATAAGCGGGCGGTCTAATGCTGGGTCTACCGCGTCAATTCAATCGCCATCCACTTGGACGAACAGCTGGAGTTCTTCTCAAGCGAGGTGCCGAATGGGCCGCTCGCCTGTCACCTGTAAGCGATCAAGTCGAGCGAAACGGTGCTGGGGCGCAGGAATTCGACCGGCACGTTGGTGCTCTAACGCTGAAAAGCCACAGAATATTGAAGGCCGAGCGTGGGCTGATCGTCGCCGGTCGTTTCGCATTCGGAAGAAACTATTGATGTATCGGCCCAGCATCCTTCGAAGATATGTAGCCCCTGCGATCAATGATCTGCGGGTATAGCCGATCGGTGTCCTTGCGCGAGACTACGATCCTGCTCGATGAGCGGTTCCACCGAATTTACATCAGTACCATGACGATTGGCATCCAGTTGCGAGATTGTAAGCGGATAACAAATTATCATCAATGGACGTTAATGCGCGCACGGCGACGGCAAGAGCCAGTTCACACGCGAACTGCAGCGGGATGGTTTCGATCGATTATCCCTAAAAGATAATTTCAAGAATTCGATTGCATTATTCCGCAATTGTCTGCATCTTTTAGCTTCGACATTCCTGTATCGTCCGATAATGAGGAACCGCTGATGTCCGCAAGCCCGGAAGTTTACGGCTTTTTTGATCCTGTAACTTTTTCAATTCAGTATGTCGTCGTCGACGCGGCAACGATGAAGTGCGCAATTATCGACCCGGTGCTCGACTATGACGCCAAGTCCGGCGCGACGTCCACGACACATGCTGACAAGATTCTCAAGTTCATTTTGGATAGAGGCTACGAGATCACTTGGATCCTCGATACCCACCCGCACGCGGACCATTTTTCGGCCGCCGCTTATCTGAAGGAAATGACCGGCGCACCCACTGCGATAGGCGAAATGGTTGTTAGTGTTCAGAATTTGTGGAGGCGTTTCTATAACTGGCCCGACTTTCCTGCAGACGGATCGCAGTGGGATAAGTTGTTCGCCCATGGCGAAACCTTCAAGATCGGAAGCATCGACGCCCGGGTGATGTTTTCCCCTGGTCATACTCTTGCCTCGATCACTTATTTGATCGGAGACGCCGCTTTTGTGCATGATACATTATTTATGCCGGATTCAGGTACAGCTCGGGCGGACTTCCCCGGAGGTAGCGCACAGCAGCTTTGGAGCTCAATCCAGGACATTCTGGCCCTACCAGACGAAACCCGGATTTTTACCGGTCATGACTATCAACCAGGTAATCGCGAGCCGCGGTGGGAATCGACAGTCGCCGAGCAAAAGTCGAAGAACATCCATATATCCGTGTTCAAGACCGAAGCCGAGTTTATCGCCGCCCGAGTCGCTCGTGATAAGACACTAGCGATGCCGAAGCTGATCCTGCACGCGCTGCAAATAAACACAAATGCTGGGCGGCTGCCGCAACCTGAAGACAACGGGCTGCGCTATCTTAAGATACCGATTAATCTGATTGGAGGAGCAGCGTGGCACCAATGACGCGTTTGTCCTGCGAAGCCGCAGATATGAGATCGAACGTTGATGAGGCCTCCGACTTTTTGAAGAAGTTGTCGCATCCGGACCGTCTGCTCGTGTGTTGCGCGCTCGCCGACGCGGAGCGCTCCGTGCGCGAGCTTGAGGACCTTCTTGGAATCCGTCAGCCTGGGCTTTCGCAGCAGCTTGCCGAGCTGCGTAAGATCGGCCTTGTCGCTGCTCGCAAAGAGGGCAAGCAAGTATTTTATCGGTTGAACGACCCACGGGTAGCGACGTTCATCACCACGATGCACACACTCTTCGGCAGACAACACGAAGCGTCCTGCGCCTTGTAAAAAATAGGTGTCACTATCGCAGAGTGGCTTGTCTCATTCTATCTTGCCGGATTATCATGAATCGCCTCTCCCGATATCTACCCATCCTCCAATGGGGCCGTACTTACGACGGTACGATGCTGACCAGCGACTTTCTTGCTGCCGTTATCGTTGCCACCATGCTTATTCCTCAATCGCTGGCCTATGCGATGCTGGCCGGACTACCCGCGGAAGTCGGGCTCTATGCGTCGATCTTCCCGCTTGTAGCCTACGCATTGTTTGGAACAAGTCGGACGTTGGCCATTGGACCTGTCGCCGTCGTGTCACTTATGAGTGCCTCAGCGATATCGGAGGTTGCTGCACAAGGCACAGCCAGCTATGTTGAAGCGGCTCTTGTACTGGCATTGCTGTCAGGGTTCATACTACTCGCGATGGGACTGTTCCGCCTAGGTTTCCTAGCGAATTTCTTATCGCATCCCGTTATCTCTGGTTTCATAACTGCAGCGGCTCTGTTGATCTCAGCCGGGCAAATTGGCCACATTATGGGCGTCAAGGGCCGTGGCGACACGCTGCCCGAAATCGTCTATGCGTTGGCCATTCAACTTGGCAATGTCAATCCTGTGACCTTTGCAGTTGGAAGTTTGGTATTGATCTCCCTCTATGCCTCTCGCAAGGGTTTGAAACCGATGCTGGTCATGGCGCGAATGCCCGCGCGTCCAGCAGAAATCATTTCAAGGGCCGCTCCATTGGTCACAGTCGCAGCTACAACGTTACTTGCCACTGTTTTCGATCTTGGTGCTCATGGCGTAGCACTCGTGGGCACCATTCCGGCGGGACTGCCGTCGTTGGGCTTTCCCCACATATCGCTCGACCTGATCGCCACGCTAGCCATGCCGGCCTGCCTCATCTCAGTCGTCGGTTTTGTAGAATCCGTGTCAGTGGCGCAGACGCTCGCCGCAAAGCGACGCCAGCGGGTCGATCCTGACCAGGAACTAATTGGCCTCGGTGCAGCCAACGTCGCAGCTGGTCTCTCGGCGGGCTATCCGGTTACCGGTGGCTTAGCCCGCTCGGTGGTCAATTTCGAAGCCGGCGCCGCCACCCCGTTGGCGGGTGCGTTCACTGCTGTGGGCATTGCGGTCGCTGCAATGTACCTTACGCCACTACTCTCCAATCTGCCACGTGCAACTTTGGCGGCCACCATCATCGTCGCGGTGCTGTCTCTGGTAGATTTCGCCGCGATGCGACGCGTCTTTCTATATTCCAGATCTGACTTCGCGGCGATGGCTGCAACTCTCGTCGTCACGCTCGGCCGAGGTGTGGAACTCGGCATCGTAGCCGGAGTGCTCCTCTCGCTACTTCTCCATCTTTACCGAACCAGCCGACCACACATGGCCGTCGTCGGTCAAGTTCGCAACACGGAACACTATCGTAACGTGGACCGTCACTCGGTCGCAACCTGGCCGGAAATCCTTTCAGTGCGAGTTGATGAAAGCCTATATTTTGCCAACTCGCGCTATCTTGAAGACCAGATCGCGGAGATGGTCACCAACCGGCCTGCGGTGAAGCACGTCATACTGATGTGTTCGGCCGTGAATGCTATTGACGCGTCTGCGCTGGAAAGCCTAGATGAAGTAGGCCGCCGGCTCACCGAAAGCGGAATCGGCTTTTACCTTTCAGAGGTGAAGGGTCCGGTAATGGACCGGCTTAAGGGAACCGAATTCTTGAGCAGTCTAAACGGGAAAGTTTTCCTCAGTCAGCATGAAGCAATCCAAACACTGACCAAGCTGGAATATGAACCATCCCCATGATTGTCGGCGATTACGGAGTAAGCGGTCAACAGATGGCGTCTGGCTTGAAATTCCAGGGCATCGCGTTTCGATTTCGGCTATCGAGAAGCCTTAGGCGACAGCCTATTTGCGGGTAGCGACCTTGGCGACATACTACTCATCTGATGATGCCCCTTATAATATAAGGGGCTTTTTGGAGTAACTTCTGAGACTCCGAACACCGTGATCGCCGGGCATCGCCCTCGTGGTGCACGGTGTCGTGTTGAAGGTTCGAAAGTTGGATTATCCAAGGCGCTCCGTGCATAGCAGGCGAGCAGCAAGAACGCCGCTTGTGCTCACCGTGATCGGGGTGTCGCCACCCTGCTAATTAATGACAGGTACCAATGTGTCGTCAAGGGTATTGTCAATGATTTCCTTGATCAGAAGCCGAATGATTTTTGCGCACGTCGACGCCGCTCATATGCCTCTCCGCGGGATTCAGTCCTTCAAAAACTGTCCCTTTGCTCACAAACGCGCTACGTGGAATCACCTAAACCCTGATGTTGCATTCTGGGCGGAGTCAGGCAGTTGCGGTCGTTTTAAGGGTTGCGGTCTGCCTAAATGACCTGGTTAACGACTTTCACGGCCACTTTGCGACTGCAATTAGAGACAGCGCCCAGTCGAAGTAGGCGGTCTCTCGTTCCATCACGGAAGTTGAAGGGCACGGATAAATGAAAGTTTCTGGCGCAACTTCGCTGGGCATGACACCCTACTGACAGCCCTCCGATCCTGTCTGAATTAGATACCCGGAGGCTCCAGCATCGGCATTTCTTGGAGAATTTCCTAATGAATGACGTCATACCTAACAAGGGTGAAACGAACCTCGATATGTTCACGATGGTGGTTCTCCGCCGTCGGATCGAAGCAGTCATTCGCGATATGATCAACACCCTGTTTCGTACCGGCCGTTCCGGCGTACTCAACACCGCGATGGATTTCTCGTGTAGCGTAACCGACAGTGATTTCCAGACCGTAAGCACCGCATTGGGTCTGCCCGTCCACGTTGGTGCGATTGATCTAATCTCAAAAGCGGTCGCGACGAAGTTCGGGAACGACATTCATCCGGGCGATTGTTTCGCTAACAACAGCGGCTACCACGGAAATACCCACTGTGGTGATTTCACGCTGTGCGCCCCTGTGTTTTTCGAGGGCGAGGTAATATTTTACGCCATAGCCCGCGCTCACCTTGGGGATATCGGATTTCCAACTCCCACAACTTACGGACCGCTGTCTCGTGATGTTTACGAAGAGGGTTTGAAGTTGCCCTGCGTGCGCATCCAGAGAGACAATCGTGATATTCCCGAAGTTGTGGATATCTGCAAAGCCAACATCCGCGCACCCGAACAGTTTTACGGCGACTATTTGGCCACACTCGCCGCCGTGCGTACCGGTGAGATTGGTATGCAGAATATCTGTGCGCAGTATGGTGTCGGCACCGTGCGCAGTTTCCTCAAGCAATTTCAAATCTACGCCGAGACGATGGCGATCGAGGCGATCCGCAAATTGCCGGCAGGTCGAGTGACCCGAGAAGAGCGTTACGATTCTGAAACCGATCTGCACCCCGACGGCATTCCGGTCCGCGCCACAGTTGAAGTCGATCCCGCAGCGGGGATGATCACCGTGGATCTGACTGACAATGTTGATAATTTGCCGCTCGGAATTAACCTGACTGAAGCAACCATGCGCGCGACGTGCCTGACGGCTGTACTCACCGTGCTGGGCCCAAATGTTCCGCGCAGCACCGGCGCTTATAGCCGTATCCGCATTCTAAGCCGCGAAGGCGCCGCGATAGGGCGGCCAAAATTTCCGGCGGCAACTTCATGCGCGACGACAAATCTGACGCAACTTCTTGGACCACTCGTCCGCTCAGCCTTCGCCGAAATCCAGAAGGGTCTGGGCAGTGCGTGTGGCACTCTAGGCATGCCTGCATCTTGTCCCGTGGTCAGCGGAAGCGACAGCCGCCGCGGCGGTGAAAGTTTCGTTAACCAGATTATCATGGGATACTGGGGCGGACCTGGGCTGCAGGGACATGATGGTTGGTTCACGCACGGCGGCAGCGGCTCAATGGGCCAGTTGCGTCAATCTAGCGTCGAAGTCGTCGAACAGCAGCAGCCCGTGCTCGTTGAACGTTTAGAGATCGGTGTGGACAGCGGCGGCCCTGGGGAATGGTGTGGCGCTCCTGGCGCAATCTGCGTTTTCCGCAGCCGAACCGACGGGATCCGCTATACCGGCAACGCTGCGGGGCATGATTTCCCGCCCTTCGGGGTCGCTGGCGGCAAACCAGGCGGCGCGAATGACGTCCTCTGGGAAAGCCGTAACGGTGCGCACCACACCCTTCCAAATTCATTTGATGTGGTACTCAACGCCGGGGAGAAACTTATCTCTCGCGCGTCGGGCGGTGGCGGTTACGGCAATCCGCTCGACCGCAAGCCCGACCTTGTAGCCCGTGATGTACAGGAGGGTTGGATAAGTATCGAAAGAGCGCGAAAGGTTTTCGGCGTTGTGCTGCAACGGTCCGGATCCGAGTTCCGCGCCGATCCTGCCGCCACGCAGGTTCTACGTGACCAGATAATCTCCCGGACGCCGATCGTCCTTAAACCCGAGTTCACATCCTGAAAGGTTTGCACGAATGGCATATGAGATTTCCGCCGATGTGGGCGGCACATTCACCGATCTCGTGCTGCGGATCGACGGCAAAGCGGTAGAAATATTCAAAACCTCGACCGTCCCCAGCAATATTTCTAAAGGCATTCTTAACGGCGTGTCAATGATTGCAGAGACTCTCGGATTGACCCAACGCGAGTTCATGAACGATTGCAAGTCATTTGCCTGTGGAACGACTATAGCCACGAATGCAATTCTCGAAGGACGGCAAGCAAAAACCGGATTGATTTGCACAGAAGGATTTCGCGACACGCTTCTTATTCGCGAAGGAGGAAAGCCGGATTCTTACGACTTCTACATGGATTACCCGGCCCCTTACATCCCTCGGCATTTGACAATAGGAGTTCCCGAGCGGATCAATTCGGAGGGTGGCATCGAAAAAGCCCTGGACGAAACAGCTGTCCGCGAAGCACTGTCCCGCTTCCGCGAGGACAAGGTGGAGGCGATTGCCGTCTCATTGATATGGTCGATCGCCAATTCTACACATGAGAGGCGTATCGGTGAACTCATCGTCGAGGAATTACCCGGCATCCCCTTCAGCTTGGGACATCAGGTCAATCCGTCAGTCCGTGAATACCGGCGCACATCGGCGGCGGCGATCGACGCTTCTCTTAAGCCGCTTGTACAGGCCAGGGTCACAGAGATCGACACCATGCTGGCTGACGCAGGCTTCAATGGTGTGCTGACCTTCATCACAAGTAGCGGGGGTCGCACCTCACCGACGGAGATCGTGCAACGTCCGATCTCACTATGTCTTTCAGGTCCGTCTGCAGCGCCGCAGGCTGGTTGCCGTCTGGCACGGTCCGAAGGTATCGAGCTAGGCAACATCCTGACCACTGATATGGGCGGCACCAGCTTCGAGGTTAGCGTCAGCGTAGACTGGGACACGCCCATGCACCGCGAGGGGATGATCGGTGACCACATGTTTGGCGTCCCGTCGGTCGAGGTCAAGACCATTGGAGCCGGTGGCGGTTCGATCGCATCGATCGACGCGGGCGGGTTCATCCACGTCGGGCCTGAGAGCGCCGGCGCTATGCCTGGCCCTGCTTGCTACGGACGCGGCGGCAATAAACCGACCGTTACGGATGCCAATGTTGTGAGGGGATTTATATTGCCGCAAACCTTCGCCAACAAGCAGTTCAAACTGGATGTTGAAGCAGCCGAACG
Organism: Sinorhizobium sp. 22678; assembly: GCF_052044265.1. Taxonomy (NCBI): domain Bacteria; kingdom Pseudomonadati; phylum Pseudomonadota; class Alphaproteobacteria; order Hyphomicrobiales; family Rhizobiaceae; genus Sinorhizobium; species Sinorhizobium sp. 22678. The sequence continues at coordinate 51,404 of NZ_JBQEMS010000030.1, forward strand.
TGTTATCCGCGAACAGATTGCGGAACCTTTAGGAATGGAAGTTAGGGAAGCAGCGAACCTGATCTGCTTGGTGGCCGAGCAGAATATGGTTTCCGCGATCGAGGACATTACCATCAAGCGAGGGGTCGACCCGCGCAACTTCACCCTAGTATCGGGGGGTGCCGCAGGGGGGCTCCATGTGGGTGCTATCGCGCGCGAACTTGGAATCCGTCAGGTCCTTATTCCTCGCGCTGCAGGTGTTCTCAGTGCGTATGGCATTATGACAGGCGCGATCAAGATGAGTTTTGCCCATTCGCTGTTCACCCATTCTCAAGATTTCGATCTTGACGGGGTGAATGCACTGCTTGCAAGGCTGCGCATCGAAGGAACTGCGTTTCTCGATCGGATGGACGTTCCCGATGAAGTGCGCGAGTTGAAATTCAGCGTTGAGGCGCGGTACGCCGGCCAAGTTTGGCAAATTACCCTCCCTTTCACCGCAGCTTCGTTGGACAAAACCGGTCTTGCGGATCTTGAGGCAAGCTTCCACGCTTTACATGAAGCGTATTATGCCGTGCGCTCGCCAGGCGAAAGGGTTGAATTCACCGAGTGGAACCTTGATGCCATAGGGCCAGTCTCAAGTGAACCGACGGAGGCTGAAACCGACATTTCACCTACCGCCGCCTCGGCTCTCGTTGGGCACTCTCGCAGTGAATTACGTGAATGTGGCGGGCCTGTCGACATCCCCATATATGATGGTGCGCAACTGATGCCTGGAGCCACAATGGTTGGTCCAGCCTTGGTGCAGGAAACAGTGACCGTCAACTACATTCCGCCGGGTGCGACTGGACGCGTCACAGCCCAACGGGGCCTGTTCATAACCATTCCGGTGGAAGAGAGCCGGATCCGTGTCGCCTGATCCGTGCTCATCGCGCCGGAAAACAAGGGAACTGCGTCATGCATGTTATCGCCACGACGGCGGGTCTTGTCGGCATCGCCGAAATGAACCGCCCTCCAAACAACTTTTTTGACAAATCGCTAATCCGCTCTCTGGCCGAAGCTTTTGAAGGCTTCGAGGCGCAGGGTATGCGGGCAATACTGCTTTGCTCGCGAGGGAAAAATTTCTGCGCCGGCGCTGACTTTTCCAATCCTGCGAGCGAGACAGTCGGGTCCGTCCACGACGGGATGGACGATCACCTCTATACCTACGCCGCGCAGCTATTTCGTTGCCGCCTTCCTATCGTCGCAGCAGTCCAAGGGGCAGCCGTGGGCGGCGGGCTTGGCGTTGCGATGGTGGCAGATTTCCGCGTTGCCTCGCCTGAAAGCCGGTTTGCTGCCAACTTCACCCGTCTTGGATTTCATCCGGGTTTCGGCCTAAGCGTAAGCCTGCCACGTGTGATCGGCGGGCAGCAAGCAGCAAAACTGTTCTACACCGGTCGTCGCATCACGGGCGACGAGGCTCACCGAATCAATCTTGCCGATGTGCTCGTCCCGGCTGTCGATTTGCGCAATGCCGCAATCGAACTTGCCCAGGAAATTGCTGCATCAGCACCGATTGCGGTTCAATCCGTTCGCGCGACCCTGCGCGGGTCCCTTGCGGCGGATATTGTCGCCGCTACCCGTCATGAGCTTGCCCAGCAAGAAATACAGTTCCAGACCGAGGACTTTGCGGAAGGAATCGAAGCCATGGCCGCCCGCCGCCTGCCCCAATTTGTTGGACGGTGACTCAACTGATGAGGAGCGTTGGATGAAAAGATACACTACCTCGCACTGGGGCACTTATGAGATACACCAGCCGAACGACGGGTTGCCGGAATTAGTGCCGCACACGGAGGATCCGGATCCTTCTCAGATCGGACTTCACCAGATTGCGGCTGGTCAAGCCGCCTGCCGTGTGCTGCGTCCCGCAGTTCGAGAGAGTTGGCTGCGCGAAGGCCCCGGTGTGGCTCCGCCCACACGTGGAGACGAGCCGTTCATCGAAGTGTCTTGGGACACAGCACTAGACCTTGTCGCGCGCGACCTCGGTCGGGTGCGCGGTCGGTTCGGTAACAGTGCTATCTTTGGCGGTTCTTATGGCTGGTCGAGCGCCGGCAGGTTTCATCACGCGCAAAGCCAGATCCATCGCTTTCTCAATAGCATCGGCGGCTATGTGCGGCACCGAGATTCATATTCGATAGCCGCGGCACAGGTGATTATGGGTCATATTGTGGCGCCTATGTCCGAGCTTGAATTTAATCACACCTCCTGGCCGGTGATGCAGGCACACACGGAACTCTTCGTTGCGTTTGGTGGTATTCCGGTCAAAAATACACAAGTCAGCGCCGGCGGTCCGGTTCGACATCGTGTGGTCGACGGGCTCAAAGGTCTGGCTCGGGCAGGATGCCGTTTCATCAACATCAGCCCGGTGCGCGACAATCTCGTAATCGAAGAGGCTGACATCGAATGGATTCCGATCCGCCCGAACACAGATGTCGCTTTGATGCTGGCTGTCGCCTATGTCCTGGAAAGCGAGGGACTTGCGGACACTGCTTTTCTCAACAGCCACACTGTCGGCTACGAGATCGTGCGCTCTTATCTTCTGGGTCATGCCGATGGCACGGCAAAGACACCCGACTGGGCCAGCAACATCTGCGGCGTTCCCGCCGCACGCATCCACCAGCTTGCTCACGAGATCCATATACAACGCACCATGATGAACGCCGCCTGGTCGCTGCAAAGGGCGCGGTTCGGAGAACAGCCCTTTTGGGGACTGGTGCTGATTGCCGCGATGCTGGGCCAGATCGGTCTTCCCGGCGGCGGCTTCGGAGTGGGCTATGGCATGACGAACAGCATTGGCAGCCCCGATCGTAAGATGCGTGGACCGACGTTGTCTCAAGGATATAACGCGGTCACGGACTTTATTCCTGTTGCTCGCGTAGCTGACATGTTGTTGAACCCAGGTGCTTCGTTCACCTACAATGGGGAAACACGCAACTATCCAGACATTCGACTGGTTTACTGGGCGGGAGGTAACCCATTCCATCACCATCAGGATCTGAACCGCTTGCGAAAAGCTTGGCAGAAACCTGAGACAATCGTGGTGCATGAACAGTTCTGGACGGCCACCGCCAAACACGCGGACATCGTTCTGCCGGCCACCACGAGTCTGGAGCGTGACGACCTCGCTTTCGCTAACCGCGAAGGACATCTGGTTGCGATGCGCCGCGTCTTGGCGGCTCCTGGATCAGCACGAGACGACTATGCCATCTTCACCGCCTTGGCCGAGCGATTGCACGCTGCGCCTGCCTTCACCGAAGGGCGCAGCGTGGAGGAATGGTTGCGGGTGTTGTATGAAGGAACCCGCGCGGACTGGTCCGAAACCGGCGTCACAATTCCGCCGTTCGACGTCTTCTGGCAAGACGGCCTGATCGCTCTACCGTCACCGGAGACCCAAACCTCCATGCTTGATGCCTTTCGCCACGATCCGGTAGCGCATCCTCTGAATACACCGTCCGGGCGGATCGAACTGTTTTCCAAAACGATTGCGGGGTTCGGACTGGAAGACTGCCCTGGTCACGTCTATTGGCAGGAACCTCCAGAATGGCTGGGCGGGGTCGTCGCGAAGGACCATCCTTTGCACCTACTCAGCGATCAGCCGACCCGCCGGCTACACAGCCAGTACGATCATTCCTCGTGGAGCCGCGACGGCAAGATAGCGCAACGCGAGCCCGTCTATATTCATCCAGACGACGCGGTCGCGCGCGGCATAAGTCAGGGCGACGTCGTGATGCTATACAACAGTCGCGGAAAATGTCTTGCCGGCGCGTGCGTTTCGGATGCGGTGATGCCAGGTGTCCTGCGTCTTGCGACCGGCGCTTGGTATGACCGCCGGCCAGGCGATGATCTAGAGAAGCATGGAAATCCCAATGTGCTGACATTGGACATCGGTTGCTCGGGCCTGTCGCAGGGTTGCTCGGCACAGACGTGTCTGGTGCAGCTCTCCGGTCCGATTGAAGACCCGCCGCCCGTCACAGCTTTTGATCCGCCCCGTTTTGTCAGCGCCTGACAAAACGAGAACCGTATCCCGCGGGGACCGCAACAGAAGCCAATCAAGGATATCACCATGACCGAGCGCAAATATACGGACGTTCAACTCTTCATCGGCGGCGTCTGGCGCGGCGGATCCGCGGGCCAGACCTCAAACATCATCAACCCCGCCACCGGCGAAGTGATTGGCCAATTGCCTCATGCCACGATTGCGGATTTAGACGCCGCGCTCGCCTCAACCGCCAAGGGGTTTGAAATTTGGCGTAACACCAGTCCCACCAAACGCGGTGTTATTTTGCAAAAGGCCGCAGACTTGGTTCGTGAGCGAGCCCTCCGTATCGCCGAGATACTTACCATGGAGCAAGGCAAGTCCTATGCCGAAGCCAAGGGAGAGGTACTCAAAGCGGCCGACATGATCGAATGGGGCGCGCAGGAAGGGCGGCGCACCTATGGTAAGACCGTGCCGTCCGGTCCCGAGATGCGGCTGTACACTTTGCAGGAGCCGGTCGGCCCCGTTGCTGCCTTTGCGCCCTGGAATTTCCCGGCCATCTCGCCCACCCGCAAGTTGGCTGGATCGTTGGCGGCGGGTTGTTCCTGCGTGCTTAAGGCCGCGGAAGATGTGCCTGGCACGGCTGTAGAAATCGTCCGAGCGTTTGTCGCGGCGGGAGTGCCAGACGGCGTGATCAATCTGGTTTTTGGTGATCCTGCGCAGATCTCAAATCACCTGCTGACCTCGTCAATAATACGCAAGCTTACCTTCACCGGATCGGTTCCCGTCGGCAAGCATCTAGCCGCGATGGCGGCGCAGAACATGAAGCTCTCAACGATGGAGCTAGGCGGCCATTCTCCCGTCATCGTTTTCGATGATGTCGATGTGCAAAAGGTCGCCACCATGTCTGCGGAGGGGAAGTTCCGCAACGCCGGACAAGTGTGCACTTCACCCACCCGTTTTGTTGTCCAAGACACAATCTATGAAGCCTTCCTCTCCCGCTTTGTAGAGGTGGCATCAAACATAAAAGTTGGCGATGGTTTTGAGCCCGACGTCGAGATGGGCCCCTTGATCAACGAGAAGCGTATGATCACGATGGAGAATCTGGTCGGCGACGCTGTTGAGCAGGGCGCCCGCCTGCTGACCGGCGGCTCGAGGCTCCTGAACCGGGGATCGTTCTTTGCGCCCACCGTGTTGGCGGATGTGCCCTTGTCAGCGAGGATCATGAACGAGGAACCTTTTGGACCCGTCGCCCTGATCAACCGGTTCGACGAGATGAGCGATGCCATAACTGAGGCTAACCGCCTGCCGTATGGTCTTGCCGCTTACGGCTTTACCCAGTCTATGACGCGTGCTGCAGAGGTGTCGCGCCGCGTGGAAGCTGGTATGGTTGCCATCAACGGCTTGACGGTATCCTTCCCTGAAACGCCCTTCGGCGGCATCAAGGATAGCGGTTACGGCCGCGAGGGTGGAAGTGAAGGTATCGAATCTTACACTACGAAGCGGCTGGTCATCGAACAATCATTGTAAGCTCGCGCCGGCTATTATCCACAGACATAGGCCAGTTATGACCCTCATCATCGAAAACCACGGCAAGACGACTCAAATCTCGTTCAATCGGCCAGACCGCCTGAACGCCATTGACAGTGCGACCGCATTCGAGGTGCAGGAGGCATTTCAGGATTTCGAGGCGTCAGACCAACGCGTCGTTGTTCTTACCGGCGTGGGCGAAACGTTTTGCTCGGGAGCTGACGTGAAAGATTTGCCGGAACTGTGGCGTTGCATTCCGGGTATCGGCTTCCAGTTGTCGAAACCACTGATCCTCGCGCCCTCAGGTTGGTGCGTCGGCGGGGCGATGGTCATGGCGATGAAATCGGATCTGCTTATAGCCTCCGACACGACTAAGTTTTTCTACCCCGAGGCATATCGCGGATTTACCGGAGGGATGATTGCGGGCCTTGCCGCGCGCATCCCGCACAAGATCGCGATGGAGGTAATGTTCATGGGCGAAAGCCTTACAGCACAGCGTGCTTACGAAGTCGGTTTTGTAAATCGGGTGGCACCGAACGGCGAGCACGTCAATCTTGCGCTGGAATGGGCCGACAGGATCGGCTCTGCCGCGCCGATGGTACTGGAGTTATTCAAATCCTTCGTCAACACGTCAATCCTGCCCGAAGGACCATCGGAAAAGGCGGCCAGCGTTAATCGGGACATTGCGAGGATCAAATCAAGCCGTGACCGGGACGAAGGCCTGCTCGCACTCAGGCAGAAGCGCAGTCCCGTTTTCGAGGGCCGTTGACATCAACCTGCTCGGAGTTCCCGGGCGAGGACACCTATATGAACCGCGGACTGGCGCATTTTGATTTGCTAACTGCACGTCTTTTCGTCGCAGTTATCGACCATCAGAGCATTGCTCAAGCCGCCCGCCACAATGGCATTGCAGCCTCGGCACTCAGCAAGCGGATCAAGCTTCTAGAGCTTGAGATTGGCTCAGCGCTTCTAAATCGCCATCGACGGGGCGTAGAGGTGACAGATGTGGGCATGATAGTGCTGCGCCACTCACGTGCCATGCTGCACGAAGCTCGCCAGCTTGAGGCGGGTCTCGATGCCACACGAAAGGGTCTGCGCGGCCGCGTCGTTCTTAGCGCAAATGAAACAGCCCTGATGGAATTCGTTCCCCGCATTCTGCCTCGGTTTGTCGAAGCGCATCCGGGTGTGCAAATCGTGCTCGAAGAACGGGCCAACGCTGCCGTGGTGCGGGCGGTCTGGCAGAACGCCGCGGACATCGGCATCTATGTCGGAGATGTGCCGCCGGTCGAGGTCTGGCACCGGCCTATCTTTCGCGACACGCTGGTCCTGGTGGTCCATCCTGACCATCCGTTAGCCGGCCATGCCTCGGTCTCTATGGAACACATCCTGAAATTCGAGGTCGTCGGACAGGCAACGGAAGGCACGCTTATGCCGCTACTAACCCGAGCGGCGGCGGCGCTAAACCAATACCTCAAGGTGAAACTCTATGCCGACGGTTATGACACGGTCTGCTTGATCGTAAGCCATGGGCTGGCTATTGGAGTCGTATCGGCAAGCTCGGCCTTATTGTTCGCCGAACGCCTAGGCCTTGTCACCGTGCATATCAGCGATAGCTGGGCCCAACGTGAACATCATGTCTGCGTTCGTGTGCTCAAGGATTTAGCCCCGACGCAACGGGCCGTTCTCGACCACCTGATCGACGCCAGCGATCTCGCAGCACTCTGAGGCGGCTCCCGCCCCCCATTCCAAGCCTCTCAGTCACCCATCGCCGCCGGATATGGCAGATTTCCTGATTGCCGCTACAGAAACGTCATCCGCGACTGTAAGCTGATGGTTAGAGATTCTTAGCTGTAACGCGGAGTTTGCGCTTTGGAAAGAAATAACATGACCCTCCACGATCGCGATATCGCATCCGTCGTCCATCCTCAGACCAACCTGCAAACGCACCTTCGGACTGGTCCGAATATCATCACCCATGGCGAAGGGGTCTATGTCTTCGACGACGCCGGCAGGCGCTTTCTCGACAGCGGCGCTGCGCTCTGGTGCTCGTCCCTGGGCTTCAAGAATGAGCGCGTTGCAAAAGTCGCCTATGAAGCCCTGCAACAGATGCCCTACTTTCAGTTGTTCAGGGGGTATTCGCACGGCCCAGCCATCGAGCTGTCAGAAAAGCTACTTCAATTGGCACCCGTGCCGATGTCAAAGGTTTTGCTGCAGTGCTCCGGGTCCGAGGCCAATGATAGCGCGGTCAAGATGGCCTGGTACTATTGGAACGGTGTGGGCAAGCCTGAAAAGCGCAAAATCATTTCCCGCATGGGCAGTTACCACGGCTCGACGTGCGTTGCGATCTCGATGACTGGCAATGCCGCGTATCACCGCAGCTTCGGATTGCCGTTCGAAGGGTTCATCCATACCGAAGGGTTGAACTACTATCGGAACGCTAGTCCGGGCGAAACCGAGGAACAATTTTCCCAGCGCCTAGCCGACTCTTTGGAGGCGACGATCCTAAAAGAAGGGCCGGAAACCATCGCTGCCTTCTTTGCCGACCCCGTTCAAGGCAACGCGGGCGCTCTGCCGCCGCCGCTTGGATACTTTAAGAAGATCCAAGCCGTCCTGCGTAAGTATGACATTCTTTTTGTCGCAGACGAAGTGATCTGCGGCTTTGGCCGAACCGGAAAGATGTGGGGCTCTGAAACCTGTGGCCTTTCTCCGGACATGATCACCTGTGCCAAGGGTCTGTCTGCGGCAATGCTGCCAATCTCGGCTCTGCTGATTAATCAGCGCGTGTTCGACGTCATGACGAGTGAGAGTGATCGCATCGGCAGTTTCGTACACGGATTCACATATGCCGGACACCCTGTTGCCTCAGCTGTGGCGTTGGAAGTCCTCAGAATTTACGAGGAGATCGATATCGTTGCGCGCGTCAAATCGCTAGAACCGCGCTTTCTTGAAATGATGGACTCACTCACTGATCACCCGCTTGTAGGCTCTGCTTCGGGCGTCGGATTGCTGGGTGGGATCGAGATTGTTGCCGACAAGGAAACACGCAAGAGCTTCGCGCCGCAGGTGGGCATAAACAAACTGATCGACAAGCACGCGGAGGCAAACGGTATCATTTTGCGCACGACGCCGGCAAACCGAATCGCTTATTCGCCTGCCCTGATCATCAGCGAAGACGAGATCGCTGAAGTGGGCCGGCTCACCCGCATCGTGCTGGATGGCGCCATGAATGATTACCACAAAGCCAAAGCTGCAGCTTAGCCCCGTGATGGAGCTGTTAAGCCGTAAAACAGCTCCGTCGCCAACCGTTCAAATAACTGAGGTTCCGATGAATAAGCAGTTGCACCGTCCAGATACGATAAGCCCGGATGAATGGGATATCCGCTGCGACCTGGCCGCCCTATACCGGCTTGTCGCGCATTACCGCTGGACCGACTTAATTTACACGCATATCTCGGCCCGGGCGCCTGGGGCTGACCATCACTTTCTTATCAACGACTATCGGCGCATGTTCCACGAAATGCGCGCTTCAGATTTGGTCAAGATCGACTTAAATGGCAAGAAAGTGGACAATGCTGCATCGGATCAGGTGGTTAACGAGGCCGGGTTCGTTATACATTCGGCCTTGCACGCTGTCCGCGATGACTTGGTCTGCATTGTGCACACCCATACCAAAGCCGGGATAGCTGTTTCAGCGCAACGGGATGGGCTGCTGCCGATAAGTCAGCACGCGCTGAAGTTCTATGGCCATCTTGCCTATCACAAATACGAGGGCATCGCGCTGGACGTGGCAGAGCGTGATCGTCTGGTCAGTGATCTCGGCCCCAACCACCGGGCAATGATCTTGCGCAATCACGGACTGTTGGTTGGTGGTCGTTCTATCCCAGAGGCGTTTGACCATATCTATTTCCTCGAACGCGCCTGCGAGGCCCAGATCGCCGCGCAATCCGGCGGGGCCGAGCTCGTGATCTGCCCTGACGAGGAAATCCGGGAACATACAGCCAAACAGTTCCGACATGACGAAATGGTGCCTTGGTATAACATGGCCTGGACCGCTGCGCTTCGCCAAATCGATCCGGATGCAAGTGATGTCTGGACCTGATTGATTAGCGCTCAGGGCGTCCCGCCCGTAAGAAGCCGGCTAGGGCGGTCAATTTTCAGATCGGTGTAGACCTTCCATCCCTTGCATGATCGCGCTCCATGATGTCACGCACGCGAACACTTAGCGTTCCGGTACGTGGCGACGCTTCGCGCCAGTCAAGTTCCATCGTCCATTCTTGCGAATTTGTTGGCTCGGCCGGATATGCCGTCGGTAACCGCTCGATCAACGTCAGCCACGCTCATATGTGGGATTCCGACGTGAAGCCGGCCGTTTTCTTCTGAATATCGTATGCGACGTCCACGCCCCATGGATTTTTCGGTTGCAGCGATCTGACGGTGATATCGGCCGTCAAATGAGCTCACCGAATAGTACCTGGCGAGCTCATTGTGAGGCCTTGACGCGGGCGGCGTAGGCCCATGGCATCAGAGCATCGATGTCTTTGGCGAGGTGGCCGTTCGCGAGGCGGGTGAAGAGGTCGCACAGGTAGGCGTAGGGCTCGACGCCGTTCATTTTACAAGTGCCGATCAGGCTGGCAAACCGAGCCCAATTGCGGCCCCCTTCATCGTGCCCGGCAAAGAGCGCATTGCGGCGATTCATGGCCGGTCGGCGGATCGCGTTTTCCACGAGGTTGGAGTCGATATCGACGTGGCCGTCGTCCAGGAACAGCCGGAAGCCATCCTGCCGTGTCAGCATATAGGCCAGGGCTTTTCCAAGGTCAGACTTGCGTGAGATGCGCTTGCCCTGTGCTGCCAGCCAGGTGCAGAACGCGTCCACCAGCGGAAGGGACAGGTCCTGTCGAACTGCCCGGCGATGTTCGGGATCTGAGCCCCGGATACTGTCTTCGATCTTGTAGAGCGCAGCGATCCGCACCAGCGCCTCGTCGACGATGGGCGATCCGCTCTTGGGTGTGGCCTTGATCAGCTTCCTGCGTCCGTGTGCCCAACAGAAAGCCAGCTTCAAGGGATTGCCACCGATGCGGTCCGATGTGGCGAGGTGAGAGTAGCCACCGTAGGCATCGACCTGGATCGTGCCGTTGAACCCGTCGAGGATTTCAGCGGCATATTCGCCTTTACGCCCGGGCCGGTAATGGAACACCACGCCCGGCGGCGCAGAGCCATTCCAGCCGCGGTCGTCACGCAACACGGCCCAGAGATAGCCGGTTTTCGTCTTGCCTCGCCCCGGATCAAGAACCGGAGCCGTTGTCTCGTCGACATAGAGGCGCGTGCTTTCCCACAGCAGCCGTTTGGCCATGTGGTCGACCACCGGGGCGATTTCGCCGCCCGTGCGCCCCATCCAATCAGCCAGGACCGTGCGGTCTATCGGCACCCCGTGTCGCGCCATGACCTCGGCCTGCCGGTTGAGCGGCATATGTTCGGAATGCTTGGAGACGGCAATCTCAGCCAGAAGGGCTTCGGTCGGCCAGCTCCCTTCCAGCAGATGCGCCGGCGCTTTGGCCTGGGCGACGCCCGTTCGACCCTTGGGGCATGCGTATTTCGGGCGGATCGTGACGATCACCTGATAGCGTGCCGGAATCCGGTCGAGCCGTTCCGTCCGGTCTTCGCCGATCCGGACCATGTTGCCACAACCGCAGGGACAAACGATGCTCTGGGGCTCGATCACTCTCTCGACCCGCGGCAGGTGTTCGGGTAATGCACGGACCTTACGCTCCTTGCGAGGAGCAGCCTTGCCCGGATCGGATGCGCTGGCTTCGATCTTTTTCTCGACGGCGGCGATCCGCGCCTGTGTCTCGGCAATCGCCGTTTCAAGGTCTTCCAGCGCCAGTTCCATCTGCGCTGGATCAAGCTTTTCCGATTTCGGCCCGAACTTCGTGCGCCGATAGTCGTGAACCTGACCTTCAAGCTTCTCGACCAGTTCCTTCAGCTCGGCGATGAACGCATCCTTTTCTGCGACCACAGCCTGCTCATGCTGACGGGCAGCACGCTCGACCGACAGCTCGAACTGCATCGCCGCGAACGCCTTCACCACCTCTGGCGGAAGGTCCGGAAACAGGCTGAGATCAAGCGGCGACGACATGCTGTCTTATAGCAAGACAGCACAAAAAAACCAAACAAAACAATGCAAAGACAGCCGGATGCTCACCCTGCCGCCAACGGCGCCGTCACCCGTTGCGCCATGACCCGTCGCCAGTCGAGACCTTCGAACAAAGCTTCATACTGAGCCCTGGAAAGACGCATTGTTCCATCCTGCACCTTGGGCCAGGCAAAGCTTCCCTGTTCAAGGATTTTGTACCTTATCTGAGAATGCAGCCCCTTCGGGCGCAGATCAGCAGCTAGTGCTGGTTACCCATCAGTTTCATCCTCTTTTCGGCCGGCAGCTGCCCTGCGTTGGGAAGCGAGGTAACTTGCAGGGCGACCGTCTGCTTTTGCAGACCGAGGATGGCGCCATATGGCCGCTTCCCCCTCAATGGACTGATCTTGTGAGCATTGATCCAGAAGTTGTCGCGAGCAATGGGCGCGCGCTCTTGCTGGTTTCGAACTTGATGGAACTAGCCAGCATGGTGGAACACCTCTGTGGCAGGTTGGCAGCGGAGTGTAAGGATAATTATGCCGCTAGTGTAAACCAGATTATGCCGCAAGAGGCCCCGCAATGAGCCGTAAATCCTATAATATCTGCCAATTTCTGGTGACACAATGTGGGATCGCTCTTGATTTAAACGAGAATGGCGGTATAAATAGATTTACATTAATACTCGATCTTGCACCCGGAACCTACAATGCCTGCGAAGTACGGCGGCAAGCGATCAAAGATGGATACCCTCCTCGACGAGGGCACCTTCAATCCAAATCCCGAGAAGGTGCGCGACCCGAAGTTCCAGGGAAGCGAGTTCTTCGATCCGCACGACGCCGTCCAGGTCAAATACGAGATGCTGCGGCGCGTCTCCATCGACAATGTCTCGGTAACGGACGCTTCCGACGAGTATGGTGTTTCCAGGCCAACCTACTACCAGGCCAAGGCAAACTTCGACACGAGTGGGATTGCCGGACTGGTACCGGCAAAGCCGGGACCCCGCGGTCCCCACAAGGTCGACGACGAAGTCCTGGCATTTCTCCAGGCGAGGTTGGTCCCGGGCGAGCCCGTTCGTGCGCGCGAACTCGCCAAGCTGGTCCGCAACGAACTCGATGTCGCACTTCATCCCAGGACGATCGAGCGGCTGTTAAAAAAAACGATCCGCTAGACGTTGCCACGGCATCGGCATGTTCATTGCCGGCCACCGCGGACCAGTACGAGGTGCTGCGCAGCGCAGCTCTCGGCGAAGTTCTGCCGCTCAAGGCCCGTAGCGGCCTCATGCTTTTTCTGCGCCGCGGCATGTGGGGATGGGCCCGCGCACTGCCTGCAGCGGCATGCCCTGATCAAGGCCAGTTTTACCTGTCATCGGCCATCCGACCGGCGCACGGCGACCTCAGCGCCGTCGTTCATGTCCTGGCGACCATCGCCATGAGCATCCACCAACGGAGAGCACCATGAATCTACACCTCAAAGTCCAGTCTCATCACCGTGAACGCAGCGCCTACCTCTACATCCGCCAATCTTCGATGCGGCAAGTCATCGACAATACCGAGAGCGCCATGCGCCAATATGCGCTTCGCGGCCGTGCTATCGCCCTTGGTTGGCGCGAGGAGCAGATTATCGTCATCGATAATGATCAAGGCGAATCCGGCGCATCGGCGGTCTGGCGTGAGGGATTTCAGCGGCTGGTCAGCGATGTCGGCATGGGGCATGCCGGGATCGTCATGGGCCTGGAGGTCTCTCGTCTGGCGCGCAACAATGCCGATTGGCAGCGGCTGCTCGAGATCTGTGCTCTCGCCGATACCCTGATCCTCGACGAGGACGGCGTCTATGACCCGGGTAGTTTCAACGACCGGCTCCTGCTCGGCCTCAAGGGAACAATGAGTGAGGCCGAACTGCATGTGATCAAGGCACGGCTGCGCGGCGGCATCCTCAATAAGGCCCGGCGTGGCGAGTTCCGTTGCCCCCTCCCGACCGGGCTGGTCTATGACCATTCCGGCAACGTGACGCTTGATCCGGACATGCAAGTCAGAGAGACAATCGCCCATTTCTTCGAGACATTCTCTCGCGTCGGATCCGCCTCCCAGACCGTCAAGGCCTTTCGTCAAGAGGGCATTCTCTTTCCCTCCCGTCTGCACGGCAGCCAGACGGTTTTCCGGCCACTGACGCCTTCGACGGCGATGCGCGTCCTGCACAATCCACGTTACGCCGGAGCCTATGCCTATGGACGCCGTCGCTATAGACGAACCATTGATGGCAAGAAGCTCGTGCGCAAACAAGGTAGTGACGATTGGACAGCATGTATTCCAGATGCCCATCCCGGCTACATCAGTTGGGAGCAGCATCAGGAGAACCTCAGGATTCTAACGTCGAACATCTGCCATAAATGGAACGCGGGGGTCGCATCACCTCCGCGCGAAGGCCCGGCGCTGCTGCAGGGGCGCGCCGTGTGTGGGCAATGCGGCAGGCATTTTCACATGCGCTATGCTGCCCGGCGCGGCCGGCAGGAAGCCTGGTACGTTTGTGATCGCGCCCGTACCAATCGCGGTGAACCCTTATGCCAGGCGATCGCCGCGCCTCCCATCGACGAAGCCATCGGCATGCTGATCGCAGAGCAGATGACGCCGGCCGCCGTCGAACTGGCGCTCGAAGTCCGCAAAGAGATCGAAGCGCGGCATGAAGAGGCGGACCGGCTGCGCTGTCGCGCAATCGAGCGCGCCCAAACGGAGGCCGATCTCGCCCAGCGCCGTTTCATGCTCGTCGATCCCAACAACCGCCTCGTCGCCGACACGCTCGAAGGCGAATGGAACGAGAAGCTCCGCATCTTAGCCAATGCCCGCGAAGAGCGCGAGCGCGGCCAGGAGCACGATCAATTCATCCTTGATAAGGCCGTCCACGAGCGCTTGGTCGCCATGACGGCGGACTTCAAAAAACTCTGGACCAATCCAGAGACCCCGAACCGCGAACGAAAGCGCTTGCTTGCCCACATCATTGAGGACGTTACCCTCCTCAAACTACCGAAGAGAGGCACGACCAAGGCTCATATTCGCTTCAAGGGCGGTAAAACCCAGACACTCGTCACCATCAGCCCAAAATCGCCCAGCCAGCAGGTCAAGACGAACCCCGACGTCATCCAACTGATCGATAAACTCCTCGACGATCATATTTTTTCCGAGATCGCAGAGATTCTCAACAATCAGGGATACCGTCCGGGCTCGGTGACGCGCCGTGACCAGCGCAACGCCCGCTTCACAACCAAACGCGTCACCTACCTCGTTCGCGAATACAAGCTGAGATCGCGCTATAACCGGCTCCGGGATCGTGGAATGTTGACAAAAAAGGAGGCGGCTGCGCACCTCAATATCCATGAACATACCCTCGCCAGATGGGCTGAACATGGCCTCGTCACCAGCCATGCTTACAACGGACACTACCACCTGTACGAGCTTCCGAAGACAGATTTACCGCAAAAGCAATGCAGTCGATGGAACCAGCTCGTCGATCGCGTCGCCGCCCATAAGGAAAATGCCAGACACGCCAAAACCTTCAACTGAACCCGAAAGAGAGATGCAGTATGAATGCAGATCGTTG
>NZ_JBQEMS010000031.1:0-62411 GCF_052044265.1 Sinorhizobium sp. 22678
GATGTCGCCGATGAACTCCAGCCCCCGGTTGATCTGGATGCGGTCGATCTCCGACACATTGAGCGCGGCGAGTTGCTGACGCCCGGCCTTGCCGAACAGGTCGCCCAGCTTCTTCAACTGTGCCGTCTGCTCCGGATAACGATCAAACACCGTAACGATCCGGTTCTTTGTCATCGTGCGTAGCCGCACGTAGAACATCCGTTCGCGAAGGGCGACGCGAAGCTCTCGCGCCTTGTCTCCAGGAGCCCATGCCTCGGGCACGAGATCGGCCCGAAGACGCGGAACGGCACTCGCACTAGCCACCGAACCTGCTACGCGATGTCCCGGAAAGCGGCACAGGTGGCCGCGACTTGATGGCCCCAGTGTTCCCGCTCGACAGCCCATTCGAGAAGAAGGGGTCGGCCGTATCTGCTGTGACAAGCAAAACGTCTGCAGGTTTTATGGCGACGAGGGAGTTTGCCTGGTCGCTGACCGCCGCGATGTCGCCCCTCTGGAAGCATTTGCCTCCAATCCTGACGTCGCCTTCCATCACGATGAGGACGCGGGCAATGCGGCGATTGGTGTGGGCGGGAAGAAGGTGCGGACCGACGTCAAGATGCGCATCGTGCAGCCAGGCTTTCACCCGCAGAATAAGCGGCGCACGGGTCCGCGCAGCAAGGAGTCTCCATGGTCGAGGCTGCGTTGTGGTTATGTCTACGAACTGAACCATCGGTTCGAGTCCGGAACGTTCCGGCCTGAACACGACGTGGAACGCCTCAACCGGGTCGCGGCCCAGAACCCGCTCCTCGTGCTGAAACGCCGTGCCCGCATTGATCACGCGTAGCCGGGTAGATGAGATCTTCTCCTCGTGCCCCATGCTGTCGAGATGAAGGACCGTGCCGGAGCGTACGTAGCTGAAAATCTCGTCGTCCCTATGAGGGTGCATCGAGGCTACGAACTCTGGAAGCGCATAGGTGCGCTCGATCTTGCCAATCGACGCAAGGCCGCTGTCATCTGGTCCCAGGACGAATCCTGGATAAGTGGTTTCGACCGTGCATCCTTGTTTCCAACTCCCGCTCCGGCGGTCAGGTTTCATTTTCTTCGTGTCCACGCGACGCGCCCTCGATGAATTGGCGGCACTAAGGGCCAGCGCCGCAAGCAAACTCAAGATACCGTCCTCAGGACTGGCACAGTAGCCAGCGACAATGCTATTCGCTGTCGCAGTTGGGGGGACAGGAGCAACGGATGGAAATCGAAGATCTACGGACGTTCGTGGAGGTTGCGGGCGCAGGTGGCGTAAATTCGGCGGCTCGACGTCTAGGGCTTGCCAAATCAATCGTCAGTCGACGCGTGCTGCGCCTGGAGGAGGAACTCGGCGTTCAATTGCTTGCGCGCACGACGCGAGGTTCGGCGTTGACGGAGGCCGGAGCGTTGTTTCGTGATCGTGCGGCGGACGTCTGCTCCACCATTGAGGCCGCGCGTGAGGAGATGTCTCCCGAAGGAGAACTTCAGGGCTTGCTGCGAATCGCGGCCCCTGCCTCGTTTGCCGCACAGCTTGCGCCATCACTTGCGGAGCTCGGGCGGCGTCATCCGGCGCTCCACGTCCATATCCGGTTTAATGATCGCCATGTCGATCTTGTCGCGGAAGGTTTCGATTGCGGCATTCGTGTCGGCTATCTTACTGATTCGAATCTGGTAGCGCGCAAGATCGGCTCACTTGCCGTCCGTCTATACGCCAGCCCGGACTATATTAATCAGCATGGCGCTCCGGGAACGCCGGCCGACATTTTGAAACACAACGCAATCACGCCAGGAACGGACGCGTGGACTTTCACCAGCGGCGACAAGACTGTCACGGTCCATCCTCAGGGCCGTTTCAAGGCTGATAGCGCGCATGTCCTCGTGGAGGCTGCCGTCGCGGGAATAGGTATCGTTGCTATGGGGGACATCGTCGCTGATCCATACGTCGCGAAGGGCGCTCTTGTTCCGATCATGACAGATTATAAGCTTCCTCCTGTCGGCATTTATATCGTCAGACCACCTGGGCAAAATCCGGCCCGAAAAGTCCGGGTACTCATCGACCTGCTGGTGCAGGAATTTTCGACAGGCAAAGTTGCGTAAGAGGTCGCTGTTCGCAACACGTGGGCTGCCCAGCTCGGCCACACTCATACCGTGAGACGCAATAATCTCTTGTCCAATACGAACATTCTCCTCTCACGATGAAAGGGCGATGGTGGTTGCAGGCAACAAGCCGCCTGTAACCCACCACCGAGGAGAACCACAATGTCTCGCACGCTTGCCGCCCTGCTTCTCGCATCCGCCAGCATCTTTGTCTCGATCTCCGCCGGCACAACGTTTGCCGAAACACCTGCAATCACTCAGCAGGCGCCTGCGACGACCCACTATCGTTCCATGAAGATCGACGGAGTCAACGTCTTCTATCGCGAAGCCGGCCCGGCTGATGCGCCTGTCGTGGTCCTTCTTCACGGCTTTCCGACATCGTCTCACATGTTCCGTAACCTGATCCCGCTGCTCGCAGACCGCTACCGGATTATCGCCCCCGACTATCCGGGCTTCGGCCAGAGCGATGCTCCCGATCACACAAAGTTCGAATATTCCTTCGGCCACTATGCCGACATCGTTGATACGCTGCTCACTCAGCTCGGCGCCGCCAAGTACTCGATGTATGTCATGGATTATGGTGCACCTGTCGGCTACCGGCTGGCGCTCAAGCATCCGGACCGTGTCACCGGACTGATTGTCCAGAACGGCAATGCCTATGACGAAGGCATCCGCGATTTCTGGAACCCGATCCGCACCTACTGGAAGTCGGGGGCAAAAGAGGACCGGGAAGCACTTTCCGTCCTCGTCGCGCCTGAGACGACCAAGTTCCAGTACACAGATGGCGTCAAGGATCTAACACGCATCAGCCCCGATAACTGGGTTCACGATCAGGCGCTTCTAGACCGGCCTGGAAACAAGGATATCCAGCTCGACCTGTTCTACGATTACCGCACCAACCTACCGCTCTACCCCCAGTTCCAGGCATTCTTCCGCGATCGCAAGCCGCCGACGCTGATCGTCTGGGGCAAGAACGATCAGATCTTCCCCGAGGAAGGTGCACACCCCTATCTGCGGGATCTTCCTGAAGCAGAGTTCCATCTCCTCGATACGGGACATTTCGCGCTTGAGGACAAGTTGGACGAGATGGCGCCGCTGATCCGAAGCTTCCTCGACCGCAAGGTAGCGAAATGAAATCGCTGGGCTTCCTGCACCAGTCGAAAGCGGGTTCAGGAAGCCTTCACGAGGGAAGGAGCCTTACAATGGTCATGCACTTCGTTAACTGCCCCGCCTCAACCGACCGGGTTCTCACGCGCATACCCGCGTCGTTCTTCAGTATCGTTGTCGGTCTGGCCGGCTTCGCCGGTAGCTGGCGCGCCGCTTCCGATGTCTGGGGACTAACGCCTGTTCCCGGTGAGACGCTCAACGCCCTCGCAGGTTCGATCTGGTTATTCCTCGCGATCACTTACGGCGCAAAATGGCTGACCGCACGCCAAGATGCGCAAGCTGAGCTGAACCACCCGATTCAGGGCCTCTTCGTGGGACTGGCAGGTGTCGCCACGATGCTTGTTGCTCTCGGCGCATTCCCATATTCTCATGCCATTGCGATCGCAATCTTCGTGCCTGGAGTGCTTGCCACGTTCGGCTTCGCCTTGTGGAAGACAGGCAGGCTTTGGCAGGGAGGACGCGATCCAGAACACTCCATCCCGGCTCTCTATCTTCCCCTTGTCGCGGGCTCTTTCGTCACGTCGATGGCCTTGGGTTCATTTGGCTGCCACGAGCTGGCCAAGCTCGCGTTCGGTGCAGGGTTCTTCGCGTGGCTTGCGATTGATTCGGTTGTTCTGCACCGGTTTTTGCATGCTCCGGAGCTGTCTCACGAGTTGCGTCCCACATTCGGCGTTCAGCTTGCACCTCCAGCCGTCGGAAGTGTCGCCTACCTTTCGACAGGCGTACCTCCAGACACGCTCTTGTATGGCATGCTGGGCTACGGCCTGCTCCAGGCTGCCATCCTTGTTCGAAGCACGGATTTTCCGTTTCGTACTGGTCGTTCACGTTCGGAGCCACGGCACTCGCGAGTGCAATGGCGCGAGCAGCTGGTAAGACTGAGGATCCGGCGATAACCAGCCTTGCGATCGGTCTGTTCGTCCTCACCAACCTGATCATGCTGGCCATCCTCGCGGGAACAGCAGTGCTGACGGGCTCAGGCTCTCTACTGCCGGCAACAATTCCAAAAGGGGAAGACAAGTAGTACCGGAGGAGCCGAGGTCCACCTTGCATTGCCTCCTGTCAATCGGCACTGAACTTTGGCTCTGACGCAGATTTGGTGCAATTCTCTCATGTCGCGCCAATCAGGAAAGAAGATCAAGCTTTCCGCGTCCGTACATCTGGCGCTTTACCAGCTTGAGCTTGGTGATCTGCCCCTCGGTTTGTCCATTGGACCATGGTGAGACGATCGCTGCCCGAACTGCCTGTATGTCTTTCGCCACGCCATTGCCAAAGGAGGAGACCAAACTGTCGCGGGCGCGGTCGATCCACGGCGCGAGCTCGTTTTCCGCCTTGCGCCGGATCATCAGATGGAAGTCGGCAATGATATCGCGAGCCGTAACCAGCAAGGGGACACCGCTTTCGATCGCGGCGATGGTGACGGTTTCGGATTTCGTCAGGTTGTCTCAGCTGGCTGTCAAAGGCGGGCAATCGTTCGGGCGGAGGGAATGCGGGTCAACGATTCCGCATCCGCCTTGTCGGCCCGCTTTCGTCGTGTGGCCCATTCACTCACGACCCGGCGCGAACCACGAAAACCCTGTGTTCTCAAACGCCGCCATAGCTCAGTGCCGTTCCTCTTGCCGGCAGCCCATTGCGCGTCGAGCCATTCGAGATAGGGCTCCAACGAGCTTTCTCTCGATCGAAAGACATCGTTTCGTTGCCCTCTGAGCACCTGGCGGACCAAGCCGCGGCTATGACCGGTACGGCGCACGATTTCCTTGATCGTGACACCGTCCTTTACGAGCGCCATGATGGCCGCGTTGGTCTGTTCTCGCCGGAGATAGCCTTCGTATTGAAGGCGTTCGGCCGCGGTCAGCAACTTCGGATTGACGCGCGTTGCACCGAGTGTTTTGCGGATTTGCCGCATCGATTTGCGGACGGCGTCCAGGAGCAAATTTTACGGGCGCTGCCGTTTGAGGGCTAGAAGGCCCTGGCCCCAAGGAAAGGAGGACGTCATGTCTTCCGTCGAAAACAATATCTCACCCGCCGATTTTGCCGGATGATGCTTGATATTTACGAACTTAACAAACTTGACGAACTTCTGCATCTTGCCTAAATTGTAGCGCAGGAGGCTGAAGACCATGCCCACTACGAAAACTGTTGCCAAAGAGCCCCGAGGTTCTTCCAACATTGCGCTCTCGATGAAGCTACCCCGGAAGGCAGATTTCGAGAAGGCGTTGATCAGGCAATACGCTAAGGCGATAAAGCTGAGCCGAAAGGCCGGCCATCAGGTCAGTTTCCGTGTCGTCGTGGATCCGCTGGCCGGAGCACAGACGATTTCAGTTGTTGAAGAAGAACCGCAGGCTCATCAGGATGCTTTTCCGGTAGAAGAGGTGCCAGAGCCGGATGACGAGCTCCAGGCAGCGTTGACTGCTGCACGGGAGCGCGGCCGGCGTCGGGTGGCGGAGATTCTCGCGGAGAATGATATGCTGAGCGCCGAAGCGTTCGCGGACCTGCTCGGCGTTTCGCGTGTCACGGTCAATACAAAGCGCCAGAACGGGCAGGTTCTTGGCCTCGACGGAGCCAAGCGGGGCTTCCGTTTTCCGTCATGGCAACTCGACCGGGACGGTCGGCCCTATGCCGTACTTCCGAAACTGCACGAGATCCTCGGCGGTGCATGGGCGGTTTATCGCTTCCTTGTCACGCCGCATGGCGCTTTGGATGGCCGAAAGGCTCTCGATGCGCTGAAACGCGGTCAGGACGATGAAGTGGTTGCAGCGGCTGAGAGTGTCGCCCGCGGTGATTTTCTCTGAATGACCGCAATAAAGCCGCCTCCGGGTTTCGAGAATTCCCTTCTCGACATCGAAACCATTCCTGCCGGTCGTCGATTTGGACGTATCTATGCGAGCGCCTTTCCCGACCCGTTAGGATATGGAAAGACGCCGAGCCGGTTCAGTGATCCCCGCCGGCGTGACCCGGGAAGGCGGTTTGGCGTCGTCTATTTGGGCGACACACTCAAGGTCTGCTTCCTGGAAGCGGTCCTGCGTGATAGGCGCGATGGTCTCATGGGCGATCTCCCGATCGAGGAGAAGGAGATCTACACGCGGCGCTATGCAGAGATCGAGACAATCGCAGGTCTCCGCCTTGTTGATCTCCGCGAGGACCACGCGATCAGAATGGGAGTGCCGACGGATGTCGCGAAATCTTCCCGCCAAACCCTTGCGCGGGCATGGTCGCTTGCCTTCCATGAGCACCGATCCGTGCCGGACGGCATCATTTATCCATCCCGCCTGAATGGACATACAAATCTCGCGATCTTTGACCGCGCCATCTCAAAATTGTCAGCGGTACGGGTGGTGCCGTTGATTGGAGCACCAGGCCTTGCCACCGTCATAAACGATCTTCGCGTGAGCCTCGTAGACATCATCTGAGATCACCATGGCCGAAAGTCTTGATCCCATGTGGCTCTTGTGGCGATCACTTAGAGCGGAAGGCGTGTTCCTAGGTTGTTCTCTTTGGGCCAAAATAATCGCATAATGTATCGGGCCTTTATCAACCAAAGACAGCAAGAAGCTTGATGTTCAAGGGCTACGATGCGATTCTTCGGGCATGATCCGAAGGAGATGAGAATGTCGGAGATGCTTGCAGCGCTTACCAACATTCGGACCGCTGAAGATATGGTCGTGGCCTTTCGCGATGAGGAGCAGTGTCGGCGATTGCTGGAAAGCATGGTTTGGCCGGCCGGGAGAGTTTGCCCTGCCTGTGGTTACAAGCGCTCGATCGCAATCGCCGGGCGCGATATGGGCAAGCGGCGTGCGCGTCCGGGTCTCTATCAATGCTCCAGCGGCGATTGTCGATTCCAGTTCACGGTGACGACACACACGCCGCTGCACTCCACAAAGCTTCCTCTGAGTGTTTGGCTGAAGGGCATGTGGCTCATGCTGCAGTCGGATAAAGGTTTGTCCTCGGTGCGCCTGGCCGAGGCTCTGGGGGTGAGCCAGCCGACGGCCTGGCGGATGGGACACGCGCTGCGTCTCATGGCGGCGCGCGAGCACATGCTCGATGGCACGGTGGAGGTCGACCATTTTTATCTTGGTGGGCGCGCAAGAATAAATCCGGAAGATCCGCCGCCTGGACGAGGCCGAAAAGGTCTGCCGAATACCCAGAAGACGCCTGTCATGGTGATCGTGCAGCGACCAGATGACGTCACACCCGGCACTCCGGCCGGTGACGCGCGTGCTGCGGTAGTGACGGGTCTTCGCTCCGAGCAGCGGCGCGCGCCGCCGAAGCGCAGATTGACCCCGACGCCTATTTGATGAGCGATGAGGCGACAGCGTTCATGGCCCTTGGCGAGAACTATGCCAGGCATGACACTGTGAAGCATTCCAGCCGCGAATACGTTCGTGACGCCGTTCATGTCAATTCGGTCGAAGGTTTCAATGCCCGCGTCCGCCGCACCATTGCCGGTGTCTTTCATCATATCAGCCCGCAGCACGCTGACCTGTATTTCCACGAGATCGGCTTCCGCTGGTCACAGCGCATTGTGACGGGCCAGGCTGTTCGGAAAACCCGAAACGGCAGGGAACGGATGAAAACCCTGTGGTCGCGAGTGCCGCCGGCGCTGCAATTGCTGCAAATCTTTCGCGCCGCGACCGGCCGTCAACTGCGCAGAAGTCGGGATGGTGGGATCATCGTCAAATCAGCAGTCGCTGTCTTTGGTTGATAAGGGCCATGTACCCACGGGAACTGACGTTCACTCGCATGATCGCCTTGGACGCGGCGATGAGTCCAGTCCCATCAAGGCGGATCCCGAAAATACAGATGATCTGACGTTTCGCTTCCCTTGGCCGGGTCCGGCGTGCGATGCGGCCGAGCTTGGTTGACTATCGCCTCGGCAACGACGGGGAAAACGCCAGATACTCTTTCGGTGCGAGTGAGCGCCTCTGAGAGTTGCGGTTCTCGCGTAGTCATGTTGAGCCAGCGCAAGACTGATCAGCGACGATCTTCAGCGCCTCGACGCCATAGTGCGCATTTCGCAAAAGCCGGACAGGGATTCCGCTAAGATCCCATGGGGAGTGAATAGCGGCCGTCGCTCTGGCAAAGTGAGGCTGCGATAACGCACTCACCTCATAGGAGACGCCGTTATGGAAGCTGTAACTTCCCAACCGCATACGCCGGCCGCTATCCGCACTGATCTTGCCGCAATATTCGTATCATTGGAACTCTCTCGCTCAACCTGGCTGATCACATCGTTGTCGCCGGGAAATGGCGAGAAGATGTCGAAGCACTCGGTGGCTGGCGGCGATGTAGCGGCATTGCTGCATCGTTTTGCGCAGCTCCAAGACAAGGTGCGATCTCGTACGGGCAATCATGTTCCGATCGTGAGCATTCAGGAAGCCGGACTTGACGGCTTCTGGATCGATCGTGTGCTGAAGGCGAACGGGATAGAAAGTTACGTCGTCGATCCAGCGTCGATAGCAATCTCGCGCAGGCGCCGGCGAGCGAAGACGGACAAATTGGATGGTGAGGCGCTGGTCCGAGCACTGTTGGCTTTCAAGCGCGGAGAGCCGCGGGTGTGCGCTATGGTCAACCCACCAAGCCCCGAGGAAGAAGATCGCCGTCGCATTTGCCGGGAGCGCAAGGTTCTGATCGCCGAGCGCGTCAAACATGTCAATCGCATCAAGGGTCTGCTCTTTGGTCAGGGCATCAGTGGTTACGAGCCGCTGCGCAAGAACCGGCGCAAGCAACTGGACGAGCTTCACACGGGTGATGGCCGTCCTTTGCCGACCCACCTCAAAACTCAAATAAGCCGTGAACTTGATCGCCTCGAATTGTTGCTAGAGCAAATTACAGCGGTGGAGAACGAGCGGGATACGCTCCTGGCGGCGCAAAGGGACAGCGTGGCGGCAACGGCAACGCTGATCCCCGCTGGGGCGATGTTGTGCGACGTCAAAGGCATTGGTCTAGAACTTGCGGCTGTTCTCTGGACCGAAGGGCTGTTTCGCCATTTTGACAACCGGCGACAGGTTGCTGCGTACGCGGGGCTGGCACCAACACCCTGGCAGAGTGGAACCATCGATCACGAGCAAGGCGTCTCGAAGGCGGGCAACCCGCGCCTGCGCACCACGATGATCCAACTGTCGTGGTTGTGGTTACGCCATCAACCGCAGTCAGCGTTGAGCCTGTGGTTTACGGCTCGCGTGCAATCCAGCGGTGGGCGCACGAAGAAGAGCGCGATCGTGGCGCTAGCACGCAAACTATTGGTTGCTCTATGGAAATATGTGACTGCCGGCGTTGTCATCGAGGGCGCGGTGTTAAAAACCGCCTGACGATCCATAGAAAGCCAAATTCCGAAATCTTCCAGGAGCGATCAATCCTGGCGGATCCAGGGGGACGAACCGATCCGCGACATGGCTTCAAACGCCGCTGCTAAGAATGGTTTCGTTCTCCTGAGCCCTTGCCGCTACGCAAGCGGGATCATGGTGCAGCCCTGAAACGGCGACCGAATGTGAGTTTGAACCGGCGTTGGGAACAGGTCGGGCTACGCGAACAGGCTCAGCCTTGGATACCGAAAAAAGAAAAGGAAAATTGCATGGACGTCTAAAAGACCTTGACCCGGCAATCCCCATGTGAGTCGTGGACAGTTTGGCGGCGGTGGTCCTTGGGTGCCTAGTTGTCTTCATGGGTGATTGATTTCGCCAATTTCGGCGCCGGTAAAGAGCGGGGGCGCTTTTTGCTTTCGCATGCTGTCGCCCTGGAGGGTGATCCGATGGGCATTGTGAACGATCCTGTCGAGAATGGCGTCGGCGACGGTGGCATCGGCGATCAGGTCATGCCATCTGGCCACCGGGACCTCGGGCGGTGATCAGGGTGGATTTGCGTCGATAGCCGCGATCTCGCAGCAGCGGCAGGCCTGCCTTGATGTTGTCGGCATTGACGCGGTCGCCGAGCGCGCAATGACTGACCGCGATACCCGCTTGGCCCGCCGGCGCCGATGCGGCGAATGGACCACAAGCGCGCCGGCACCGCGATCGGCGTCACGAACTTCTTCGCCTACCTATTCGCAGGCCCGGGCGAGCCGCTGATCTGCGGCCTCATGGATAGACACGGCGATACGTCGCTGGTGTTCCTGATCGTCGCCATTGCGAGCGCGGTCAGCGCGAGGGTTGCTCTCTTTATTCGCCGTTGACCTCTTCCTCCCATCCGGCGGACGCAAAACGGCGCCGGATGTCTGACGGCGATCTCCGGGCCTCCACTTCGGAGAGTGCCGATTTTTTTTTCAGGAGCATCGGAAGGGGCCACTATTCTGCCCCGACGGTCATGGCCGGCAAACATCGCGGGATGGATCTGGGGAAGCGTTCCGCCGCGTCGTCCGTCCACATTGGCGGCCAGCAGTCGTGAGATCGCTTTTCTATTTCGCGGCAACGGGGCCGCGCCGCGAGATCCTCAGCGCGCCGCGGATCGCCGCGTCGGCCGGCGCGGGCGCGAGTTTCAGGCCGAAGGCTCGTGCCACTCTCGCATAGACCTCGACAAGATCGTCGTCGCCGACGACTGCGATCGTGTCACCCTCCTCGAACCAGCCACAGGTCCGGGCCTCCACGAATTCCCACCCGATGATGAGACCGCAAAGGCGGCTTTTCATCTCGTCCCGCGCAATCGCGCCCGCAAGCCAGCCGGTCCTGACGGCAAAGAGTCGGGTCAACAAGCCGCCGGCCCGTGTGCTCTCTTCCTGCGCTAGCGCAATGCCTTCCGCGAAGGCTGGAGCGGCGTGATCTCGTTCGGCGGTGGCGACTTTCGACAGGAATGAATGGTCGGCCAGCGTCGAATAGATCTCACCGGTGACGAAGGTGCGGAACCGCTCGATGTGGCCGCCGCGGATTTCGGCCCATTTAGCATGGGTGCCGGGAAGGACGACGATCATGTCCCGGTCCAGGCCGAAACCGACAAGCTGCGTCTCCTCTCCGCGCATGACATCCGGAAAGGGGAATGCGGTGGGATCCGTCACGCCAGGCAGGAAGGTGATTCTATCCCCTTCCGGAAGGCCATCGGTTCGGGCCGCTGCGGCCAGATCCGCTGGCGTTGCCGGGGTCGGCACATAGGGCATCTCGATCCATCCGTTGCGGCTTCCGATCATCCCTGCCGCCACGATATCGAGTGTCCCATACTCGGCGCGCCAGGATGCAAGCGCCTCGCTGACGAAGCGCCCATGCTCGCCTTTCGCCACGGTTTGAATGCCCCGTTCGACTTCCTTTTGATCGACGAGCGAGCCGTCGGATCTCACCAGGCAAGCCCGAAAGCCTGTGGTGCCCCAATCGAGCACGACCGTGACGGGTTCGAAAGCAGCGTTGGACAAGGTCGATCTCCTTTGAAGTTCGATGATTGACACGGCCTATCATCTCCGCGTATGGTCCACAATATAGAAAATAAGTCTCACGATACGGACCGTCACATGCAGCTCACAGGAATTCTCCCGGTTCTCCCGACCCCCTTCACCGAAACGGGTGTCGACCTTGCTGCCATGCGCCGTATCATCCGTTTCGCTCTGGACGCGGGCGTGGCGGGTGTGGTCTTCCCGGGCTTTGCAAGCGAGGTGGAGACGTTGACGGGGGAGGAGCGTCAAGCCCTTCTCGAGGTGGTCGCGACCGAGGTGGGGGACCGCGTTCCGATCGTGGCCGGCGCCAGCGCGCCGACTGTGGACGAGGTCGTCTCGTATGCTCGACAGGCGCTCGGGCTCGGGATCACGCGGCTGATGATCCAGCCGCCGAAATCGATCGGTGCCGGCGCCGGTGCGGTGACGGCTTTTCTCACGGCCGCGACCGCGCAGTTGCCCGAGGCGGAAATCATCCTTCAAAACGCCCCGGCGCCGCGTGGCTCGGATCTCGCTCCCGAGGCAGTCCTCGAGGTCGTCCGTCGGGTTGCCGCCGTTCGCTACGTCAAGGAGGAGACGCTGCCCGCGGGTCCGGCGATTACGGCCATCCTGGCGAACGCACCGGAGCATCTGCTTGGCGTCATCGGCGGCGGAGGAGCCCGCTACATTCTGGACGAGTACGATCGGGGCGCCTGTGCCGCCATGCCGGCACTGGAAATCGCCGATCTGCATGCCGCACTCGACCGCAGTTACCGTGACGGCCGTGGAAGCGAAGCGCGAGCGCTTTACGTCAAGTCTCTGCCTCTGCTGGTGTTACAGGCCGTTTACCGCATGCGCCTGACAAAGCATGTGCTCGGCTTGCGCGGGGTTCTCGACAACCCCATTGTACGCGCGCCGACACCGGATCTCGATGCTTTGGCCGTGCGGGACATCGAACGATGCTTCCAGGAGTGTGGCCTCGGGTCCGTCGGGGCGGACAAATGGAGGCGGGCGAAATGACCGATCGCGTCAAAAAGATTGAAAGCTTCACTCTGACGCTGCCGCGGGAGACGCCCTATCTGGGCAAGTCGCGTCCGGGCGAGGAGCCGAACGGGCGCGGCTATCTGGTGCGCAAGGGCAACCGTACCGTCTATCCGACATTCGATCGCAGCGTGCTTGTGCGCATCGAAACCGAGAATGGCGCCGTCGGATGGGGCGAGACCTACGGGCTGGTTGCCCCGCGCGCGACGATGGAGATCATCGAGGATCTTCTCGCGGATTTCACGATCGGCCGCGACCCCTTCGATGCGGCGGCGATCCATGACGATCTGTACGACCTCATGCGGGTGCGCGGCTATACCGGCGGCTTTTACGTCGATGCGCTCGCTGCGGTCGACATCGCCCTGTGGGATCTGGCCGGCAAACTCGCGGGACTGCCTGTCTGCAAGCTTCTCGGAGGGCAGAGGCGCGATCGGATCGCGGCCTATATCTCCGGACTGCCGGAGGATACGCGCGCCAAACGCGCCGAACTCGCTGCGGGCTGGCAGGCCAGGGGCTTTTCATCCTTCAAATTCGCGTCTCCGGTCGCCGACGATGGCGTCGCCAAGGAGATGGAAACCCTGCGCGAAAGGTTGGGTCCCGCCGCGCGCATCGCATGCGACATGCATTGGACCCATACTGCAAGCGAGGCCATCGCGCTCATCAAGGCGATGGAACCGCACGGGTTGTGGTTCGCCGAAGCGCCGGTGCGCACCGAAGATATCGACGGCTTGGCCCGGGTTGCCGCGAGTGTCCCGACGGCCATAGCGGTCGGCGAGGAATGGAGAACCGTCTACGATATGGTGCCGCGCGTTTCTCGCGGTGTGCTCGCGATCGTGCAGCCTGAAATGGGCCACAAGGGGATCACGCAATTCATGCGCATCGGCGCATATGCCCATGTCCACCACATCAAAGTCATACCGCACGCAACGATCGGCGCCGGCATTTTCCTTGCTGCGAGCCTGCAGGCGAGTGCGGCGCTGGCGAATGTCGACTGCCACGAGTTCCAGCATTCGATCTTTGAACCCAACCGGCGGCTTCTCGTCGGCGATATGGATTGCCTGAACGGCGAGTACCTCGTGCCGACCGGTCCGGGTCTGGGCGTCGAGCCGTCCAAGGAGGCTCAGGGGCTGCTCAAGAAGCATTGAAAGAAAATACTCTCGGAGGAGTGGAGGAGAAAATGAAGTCCATTGGAAGATGCGCCCTCGCGGCAACGGTAACCGCCATGCTTGCCTGCACCGCCTCGGCGGTGCCCGCAAGCGCGGAAGTGCTCAAATTCGTGTCATGGCAGAAGGACGAGAAAGGCATCGGCGACTGGTGGGGTACGGTGATCAAGGAGTGGGAGGCGAATCATCCGGGCAACACGATCGAGTGGACCAAGGTCGAGCGCAGCGCCTACTCCGACACGATGACGACGCTGTTTGCCGGCGGCACCCCACCGGATATTGTCCACCTGGCATCGTTCGAGTTCCAGACGTTCGCCAATAACGGCTGGCTTGAGGATCTTGGGCCCTGGGTCGAGAAGGCGGGGCTTAATCTCGACGGCTGGAGCGGGCAGGACATCTGCACGTTCCAGGGTACGACCGTCTGCATCATGATGCTCTATTACGGCACCATCTTCGGCTACAACGAGGAGATGCTGAAGCAGGCGGGCGTCGACGTACCCACGAATTACGAGGAATTCCTTGCCGCGGCCCGGGCGACGACCAAGGACTTGAACGGTGATGGCATTGTCGACCAGTTCGGGACCGGCCACGAAACCAAGGGCGGCGGCGGCCAGTACATAGCCGAGATGGCGAGCTACCTTTTCGACGCCGGCGCGCGCTTCACCAATGCGGAAGGCGAGGTGACCATAGATACCCCTGAGATGGTCGAGGGGCTGACGCGCTGGAAGACTGTGGTCAAGGAAAACCTGACGCCGCGCGATCTATCGGCTGGCGAAGTCCGCAAGCTCTTTGCCGATGGCAAGATTGCGCTGAAGGTCGACGGACCCTGGATCTATTCCATCATGCAGCAGGGAGCGGCGAAGGATAAGTTGAAGCTCGCCAGCGTTCCCTTCGACCCGCCGCTCGGCGGCTCCTCCAACATTCTCGCCATGCCGAGCGAGATCTCCGACGAGAAGAAACAACTCGTCTGGGACTTTATCGCCATTGCGACCTCCGACAAGTTCCAGACCAGCTTTGCGACGCTTGCGGCCTCCACGCCGCCGAGCCCGCGTGCGGATCTTACGCAAGCCAAAGCGCAGATCCCGCATTTCGATCTGATGGCGCAGTCGCAGAAGGCGGCGGCAGAGCACAAGATCGACCGCATTCCGATCGGCCTCGAGATCCAGTTCAACGAGTTCTCGAAGATGATCCAGGAGGAGTCGCAGAGAATGATCATCGAAGACCTCGATCCTGCTGCGGTCGCCAAGACAATGCATGAGAAGGCCGAGGCGCTTCGATAGACGTTTGCCGCTCTCGGCACATGAAGGAGAACCGGGCGCCCCGCATGTGGCGTCTGGTCCCCGCAAGAAACAAGAGGCAATCATGAGCCTACGCTTCCTTGATCTGGCACGGCCGAGCCGGCAGCATTGGCTGGGTTATCTGCTGCTGCTGCCTGCAGTAGCGCTGGTGGCCCTGATCATCGTCTACCCGCTGTTCGTGTCGCTCGACCTTTCCTTCCAGAAAATCGGCATGGCGACGCTCAGCGCACCGCGCAAGCCGTTCACGCTGGAGAACTACCAGAAGCTCTTCACCTCGCCGGACTTCTGGAACGCGTGCTTCGTGACGATCAAGCTGGTCGTGGTCGTCAGCGCCGCCTGCTTCGCGGTCGGTCTCGGCACGGCCCTGCTCGTCAACAACCGCTTCAAGGGGCGCACGCTGGCGCGCCTTTTCGTGGCTCTGCCCTGGGCCGTGCCCGAAGTGATCGCCGTCGTCATTTTCGCCTGGATCTTCGATTCTTCCTTCGGCCTGATGAACTGGCTTTTCATCAGGCTCGGCATCGCGACCCAGATGATCAACTGGTTTTCCGAGCCGACCGCTGCCTTCTGGGTCGTGGCTGTCACAATGATCTGGAAGGGCTATCCTTTCGTTTCCATCATGACGCTTGCCGGTCTTCAATCCATTCCCGAGGACTTCTACAACGCGGCCAAGGTCGATGGTGCGAATGCATTCCAGCGCTTCCGGTACATCACCATTCCGGTGCTCATGCCAGTGCTCGGCGTGACGTCCGTGCTCGTCGTTCTTTGGGTCTTCCGCGATTTCTCGATCATCAAGGTGCTGACCGACGGCGGGCCGCTGAAGGCGACGCAAACGCTCTCGATCATGACCTACGATCAGGCGTTCGGTTTCTTCAACATGGGTTACGCCTCCGCCATCGGCATCGTGACGCTCGTGCTATGCGTCGTCGCCAGCCTGCTGATGCTCGGCCGCAAGTCCCAGGCCATGTACTAGGAGTTCCGGGCGATGCAGCGCACCACCCTTCAGACCCTCGCGCTCTATGCCGGCCTCGCGGCTGTCTGTGCGATACTGCTCTTTCCGATTTATTGGCTTTTCGTCACGGCCCTGTCGACGCTTGCGGAAATCCGCGCATTGCCGCCATCCTTCTGGCCGGCGGAGCCGCAGTGGAGCACCTTTGCAAAGGTCGCCTCGGAGCGGCCGATCCTGTTGTGGCTGTTGAACTCGACGCTCGCGGCCATCGGCTCCGTTGGCCTGTCCATGGTCGTTTCCGTCTTTGCCGGCTACAGCCTGTCGCGCTTCAGCGTCAAGGGCGGCCGATCGCTCGGCCTCTTCATCCTGACGGCGAAGATGTTGCCGGCAACCCTGCTCGTCATTCCGCTTTTCGGGATCTTCCGCTCGCTGGGACTGATCGGCAGCCTCTGGTCGCTCGTTCTGGCCCATGCGACGCTGATCATCCCCTTCACCACATGGATGCTGAAAGGCTACTTCGACACGATCCCGCGCGAACTGGAGCAGGCGGCGATGGTCGACGGCTGCTCTCCGCTTGGCGCCCTCTTCCGCGTCGTGCTTCCGGTCGCAACGCCCGGGCTTGCAGCGACCGCCCTTTATGCATTCGTGCTCTCCTGGGCCGATTACGCCTATGCCCGCACCTTTCTCACCAATGCGCAGGGCAGTTGGACGGCCAATCTCGGCATCACCACGATGAAGGGCGAGTACGTCACCGACTGGAACGAGATCTCGGCGGCAGCCGTGTTCGTCGCGGTTCCGATCATCCTCATCTACCTGTTCCTGGAACGTTATTTGGTCGGCGGTCTGACTGCCGGCGCGGAGAAGTGAAATGGCCGGCATAAGCATTCAGAACGTCTACAAGAACTACGGGGCGCTCAACGTGCTCAAGGAGTTCTCATTGGAGATCGAGGATAGGGAGTTCGTCGTCCTGGTCGGCCCCTCGGGTTGCGGCAAGTCGACGATGCTCAAGATACTTGCCGGGCTCGAGACGGCAAGCGGCGGCAAGATCATGATCGGTGACAGGGACGTGACCGACCTTGCTCCGGGGGATCGCGATATCGCGATGGTCTTCCAGAACTACGCTCTCTACCCGCACCTGACCGTCGGCCAGAATATCGGCTTCGGGCTGAAGATGCGTGGAATGGCCAAGGCTGAGATCGACAAGCGTGTCCACGCCGTCGCCAAGATCCTCGCAGTCGATCATCTGCTCGATCGCCGTCCGAAGGCCCTGTCGGGCGGGCAGCGCCAGCGCGTCGCGCTCGGCCGCGCCATCGTGCGCGAGCCGCGCGCCTTCTTGATGGATGAGCCCCTGTCGAACCTCGATGCCAAGCTGCGCGTCCACACCCGCGCCGAGATCAGCGCACTTCACAAGCGGATCGGCGTCACCACCGTCTATGTCACGCACGACCAGATCGAGGCGATGACGATGGCCGATCGCGTGGTCATCATGCGCGACGGCGTCATCCAGCAGATCGCAGACCCCGATACGCTTTTTTCCAAACCGGCTAACCTCTTCGTTGCCGGGTTCATCGGGTCGCCGGGCATGAACTTCATGTCCACGCACGTCGAAAGCGGCAGCATCACCCTTTTCGGCCAGCACTTCGCCGCCCATAAGCCCGCTGGCGATGGCGCGGTGATCGTCGGCATCCGTCCGGAACACCTGTCGCTCGGGCAGGGTCCCGTCACCTTCGCCGTGCGGCCGACACTGGTCGAGAGCCTCGGATCGGAGAAATACATCTATTTCGATCCGGGCGAACACGCATACGGCGCGGCCGTGGGAGATGAAGAACGCGGCAAGGGCCTGATTGCCCGCATCGCGCATTGCGGTCCCGTTCGTGAAGGGGAGGAGCTGCTGCTCTCCTTTGACCCTTCGGAAATCCACCTCTTCGATACGAAGACAGAAAAGGCAATTGATTGACATGAAAGTGCTTGTGACGGGCTCGGCCGGCAGGGTCGGCTCTTTTGTTGCCAGGCAATTGCTTGCAGCCGGACACCAGGTCAGGGGCTTCGACCTGCGCTCGGCCGCGATCGAGGACGCGGACTTCGAAGAAGTCGTCGGCGCGTTCGACGACCGGGAGGCGGCGACGCGTGCCTGCGAGCGGGCGGACGCAGTGCTCCATCTCGGGGCCTTCATGTCCTGGTTGGCGAGCGACCGAGACAGGCTCTTCCACGCCAATGTCGACGGGACGCGGGTCGTGCTCGAGGCAGCCGCAGCGGCGAAGGTCGGCCGCTTCGTCTTCGCCAGTTCCGGCGAGGTCTATCCGGAAAACAGGCCGGCTTTCCAGCCGATTACCGAGGACCATCCGAAAGAGCCGCTGTCGCCATATGGCCTGACGAAGCTCATCGGCGAGGAGCTCGTGATGTTCCAAGGGCGCGTTTCGTCCATGGAGACGGTGATCTTGCGCTTTTCGCACACGCAGAATGCCGATGAACTGCTCGATCCCGAAAGCTTCTTTTCCGGACCGCGCTTCTTCCTTCGGCCAAAGATCAGGCAGCAGGAGGCCTTCGGCAACAAGGCCGCAGCCGAGCTCCTGAGAGCGGCGGGTCCCGGCCGGCCGGCACTGGTCCTGACGCGCAATGAGGACGGCCGGCCATTCCGAATGCACATCACCGATACCCGCGACATGGCGAAGGGCGTTCTCCTCGCGCTGACGCATCCAGAAGCCGCGGGCGGCGTCTTCAATCTGGGAGCGACCGATCCTGTTGACTTCGCCGAGGTCCTGCCCGTAATGGCCGACAGGATCGGGTTGCCGCTCGTGACGGTCGATCTTCCCGGAGCCGGCGTGTGGTATCACACTTCCAATCAGCGCATTCGCGAAATGCTCGGCTTCGAACCGGAGTGGCCGATCATGCGAATGCTGGACGAGGCGGTAAAGGCATGGACGACAAGGCAGGCTTAGGCGGGCTGGAGGATCGCGGGGCGCCGGCGGGTGCGGCTGCCCTCGCGAAGGGGCTTGCTCTCCTCGACCTCATAGCGGAGGCACCGAAGCCGCTGCGCTTTGCCGACCTCCAGAAAATGAGCGGTGTGCCGAAACCCACCCTTGCGCGTATGCTGAAGACCCTGATGGTCTTCCGTCTGATCCGTCAGGACGAGGCAACCGGCGCTTATCTCCTCGGCCATCGCTTTATCGAGCTTTCGCATCGGGTGTGGGACAAATTCGATCTTGTCAGCGCCGCCGCCCCGGAACTCGAACGCCTTTCGGCCGAACTCGGAGAGACCGTTGCACTGTGCCGCCTCGACGGTCAGCGCGTGGTCTATCTGGAGGAACGCTCGAGTGGCGGCTTGGGCGTGCTGATCGCCGTCGGGCGGCGTGTGCCGATTCACTGTACCGCAGCCGGAAAGGTTCTGCTCGCGTTTCAGGAGCCTTCTTTCGCCCGCTCGTTGACCGGGCAGATCGTCTACGATCGCTTCACGCCGCAGACCATTACGGACCCGCAGGCGCTCGAGGCCGATCTCGTCTTGACCCGCGCCCGGGGCTACGCGGTTTCCTATGAGGAGCATCTTGCCGGCGTCAATTCCGTCGCCGCTCCGATCGCCGGCCGTGACGGGGTGCCGCTCGGCGCACTCGTCGTGCTGGGACCCGCTTCCCGCCTCGACAGTTCCGCGATCCATCCGGTCGGTCGCGAGTTGATGGCGTCGGCGCGGCGGATCACCGGCACCGTGGGCGCCGTTGCGATCAGTTCCGGGCCGCGGCCCCGCGGCCGCGCGGCTGGTCAAAGCGATGTGCAATGCGTCCTGCCCTGGGGTGCCCAGCTGGGTGAAGCGCCGGTCTGGGTCGAAAGGGAAAAGCGGCTCTATTGGGTGGACATTCTCCACCCGGCCGTGCACCGCTTCGATCCTGTCACCGGCAAGAACGAGAGCTGCAATGTTGCCAAGCTCGTCAGTGCCGTACTTCCGACCGAAGATGGCGGACTGATCGTCGCCTCCCAGGACGGCGTGGAACAGTTCGACTTCGAGGCCGGCGCATTCGCCCCCTTTGCCCAGCCGGAACCAGCGCTTCCGGAAAACCGGCTGAATGACGCCAAGGTCGATCCGAACGGTCGGCTTTGGGTCGGCTCGATGCGGCTCGACGTAAGCCGCCCGACCGGCAGCTTATACCGGCTGACGGGCACCGGCGACGCGGTGCGTGCGGAGAGTGGTTTCACGGTCGCCAACGGCCTTGCCTGGAGCCCCGATGGTTCGACCTTTTACTTCGTCGATACGGTGCCGGGCATCATTTATGCCTACGACTTCGATGCACGCGAGGGGAGCATCGCCAACCGCCGTGTCTTCGTTACGGTACCCGAGGCGGAAGGGCGCCCGGACGGCCTTGCTGTCGATGCGGATGGCGGGGTCTGGTGTGCGATCTGGGACGGATGGCGCGTGAACCGCTATCGGCCAGATGGCCGGCTGGATCGAGCCGTCGAACTGCCGGTGCCGCGCCCCACCAGCG
Organism: Sinorhizobium sp. 22678; assembly: GCF_052044265.1. NCBI lineage: Bacteria > Pseudomonadati > Pseudomonadota > Alphaproteobacteria > Hyphomicrobiales > Rhizobiaceae > Sinorhizobium > Sinorhizobium sp. 22678. The sequence continues at coordinate 20,511 of NZ_JBQEMS010000031.1, forward strand.
TAGCCTTCGGCGGGGACGATCTTGCGACTTTGTTCATCACCAGTGCGCGCACCCGTCTTCCGGCCTCAACGCTGACGGAAGCACCGCTCTCCGGCGGCATTTTCGCCTGCAATCCCGGTGAGCGCGGCCTGCCTGCATCGCTCTTCGGCGTCTGAGGAGACAGCTGTGAGCACGTATAAGGACATATTTTCGCTGAAGGGCAGGACAGCTCTGGTGACCGGTTCGAGCCGCGGCATCGGGGCGTCGATCGCACAAGCCTATGCAGCCTATGGCGCGCGTGTTGTCCTGCACGGACAGAGGCCCGGCGCTACAGCCGAGATTGAAAAGGCAATACGCGCTGCCGGCGGCGACGCGGTCTCGATCCATCGCGAGCTTTCGCCGCCCAGTGCCGGCCGCGACTTGATTGCGGCGGCTGAAGGCGCCGCAGGTCCCCTGGATATTTTGGTGATCAACGCATCGGCGCAAATCAATGGAGCGCTCAACGATGTGACACCGGAGGATTTCGCCGCCCAGATCGATGTCAACCTTCGCTCTACGGTCGAGATGCTGCAGGTGGCGTTGCCCGCCATGGCGGAACGCGGCTGGGGCCGCGTCGTCAACATTGGCAGCATCAACCAGTTGCGACCGAAACCGATCGTCTCCATTTATGCGGCGACCAAGGCAGCCCAGCATAACCTGATCCAAAGCCTCGCTCGCGATTATGCCTCCCGCGGCGTGTTACTCAACACACTTGCACCGGGACTCATCGACACGGATCGAAACTCCGCCCGTCGCGACGGCGATCCTGAGGCATGGTCGAACTACGTCCGGACGCTCAACTGGATGGGCCGGGCAGGCAGGCCCGACGAAATGGTGGGCGCTGCGCTCTTTCTCGCCTCGGATGCGTGTAGCTTCATGACCGGCGAGACCGTTGTCATGTCGGGTGGCTTCTAGAGGGACGTAAGTCGATTGCGTCATGCGGGTAGCGCGTGATCTCGCTGGTGGAACAGGCCACGAATTTCGGTAACCACCGCTTCCGTAACGAGTCGAACGGAGCCGCTCTTCACGAGCCCCGCGCAGGGCTTGTTGCGACGATTTTCAGGTTCTGGGCTAACAATTGCAGAATGTATCGAGGGGAACCTTGCCAAGTGTGACATGAGTGCCGGAGACTCACAGCGGTTGAAGGGAGCCGTTCTTCGCGAGCGCGGTGCACGGCTTGTTGGGGATGTTCACGATCTGGGCCAAAGAGCTCGCATAATGTATCGGCTGGAACTGCGCGCGCTTATCCTTCTGCGGCAGTGTCCTTCTAGGACAACATCTCGAGACCGTGTTTCCGGACGATCGAGAGCAGCTTCAATGCGGGGCCGCTCGGCCGCTTCGCGCCGGTTTCCCACTTTTGCACTGTTGATTCACTGGTGTTCAGGTAGCGCGCGAAGACTGGTTGGCTGACATGATTGTTCTCGCGCAGCGCCTTGATCTCGCTTGGCGTCAGCTCCTGCGGTATGGAAAGGCAAGTCTCATCGAAGGTCTTCATGGTTTCCTTGTCGATGGTACCTGCCGAATACATGTCTTCGACGGCGCTATGGATCGCCTCAAAGGCATCGCTCTTGAACTTGCGCTTAGTCGCCATTGCAAATCTCCAATAGGGCGCCGGACCCGATTTCTGCATCAAGCTCGGCCTGTGTCTTGCGCCGATAGAGTTCGGCAAGCTTCCGGAAAGCCAGGAGCTCGTCGTCATCGATGTTTGCGCGGTCCTTCTTCGCGAACAGATAGGCGAACACCCAGTACTCACCGGCCTTCGCCAGAACGATCGAACGATGCATGTTGTCGTTAAGCCGCTTCTTGAACACGCCGCCACCGAGGTCATCAGCCTGTCCGCGTGCGACTTGCTCAATCGCCTTGCAAAGGGCCTTGTCGGAGATCCGTGCTTTCTTCGCTGCTTTGGAAAACCACGCCGTTTTGAAAGTCCGTTCTGACATCTCTTCATATAGCACTAAGTGCTACACCTATCAAGTTTGCGGGAAAAATTTGCAGGAACTACGCCGCTTCCCATACCTGATTCAGAATCATCGCAGCAAGCGCCGCTTTGTCTTGTGGCGAGAAGGGACCCGCAGGGTTGGCAATCATCTCCGGCGTGCCCTGGATAGCGTACCTTGGCTGATCGTAGGATCCGGTTTGCTGCAGGATATGAGTAGCAAGGACATCGCGGACGTTGTGGGGACCATGCGGAAGCAACATCATTTACTCAAAATCCTCGATTTCAGGTGATCAGCGGCAAGGCCTACTTCCCGTTGATTTCCAAGCCTAACCGCATCCACCAATGCCAGGTATTCATAAAGTCGATCGTCTTTCAAAGCCGCCTCTGGCACGCTTTTGAAGAGGGGGTCGACCGCTTGCCCCATCTCTCGTCCAGCGGCGTAGGGCCAGACATAGTTATAGGTCCCTCCGCTGACGAGAAGGTTCTGGAGCATCGGCGCGGCAAACGCCGTGGGGATACCGCGTTGCATAGGCCCAACCTGTGCCGGAAACACGAATCTCAGCCCATGGGTGATGAATTCGAACAGATTTCGCCGATGTGGCCGAGGTTCATTCGAGCGAGTATCCTTCCGCGCGATCCCGGAAGTGATGCTTCTCTTGATCGATTGCGCAATTTCGGTCTTGCTAATCCCGAGCAATGCTTCAAGATTTCGCACCGAGTAAGGGTCGCCCCCGAGGGATTCAGATCGCAGTTGATCTGCACCCTTCGCGAGTTCTTGGTCTTGCAGGCTAAGCAGCTTCAGCAGGACAACTATGTCTTGGCTCTTCATAGTGGCTGTCCTCTGTCCTGGGACTGAGGACACTAAACACAATTTTCTGATCTCTGTCAAAGTCAGAGGCGCTGGCCGGAACTCGGGACAGTGCCAAGCACTCGTTGTGTATGATGCACTTTCGATGGAGTCTCGAAGCGGATAACGCAAATTTTTCATCCGCTTCCTTGTGCGTCCCCATCTAACTGTGGAGAATCTTACAAAAATTCAAACGCATTGGCAGTTTTATATCGTGCTCGCAGGTTCGATTCCCCTCAACTGCCTCAGACCTCAAATGACGGGGGTCTCAGGTTCTGCTCCCTTCAAGACGAGCGTCTTCAAACAAGCGCAGATCTCTACTGCCCGTCACGCTGCCATATCCGCGACGTTGGTCTCTGTCGTCCTCAGCATCGCCTCACGGATTTGCTGCCGCAACCATGCGCAGCCGAGATCGCTGTCCATATGGAGCGGCCAAACCATTGCCACGGGTGGGAAAGAAAGTGCCAATGGAACCGGGCTGACCTGAAGTCCCAATAGCGGTCCGTAACGAGCCGCGATGCGCGACGATACCGTGGCGATTACCGCAGATGAACGCGCTGTGGCCAATATCGACATGAAGTCGGGAGCTGCGGCCACCACTTTCAGTTCTGCTCCTGCATGCTCCAGCGCATCCTTAACGCAGCCATGCAGGCTGTCAGTCTGTGAAATCACGGCGTGCTGTGCGGCCATATAGGCATCAAGGCTCACCGGATTTGAAATCTCCAGCAATTGCGGATTGAAACAGCATAATACGCTGGACTGATAGAGCGGCTCGCAATGGTGGCGCGAGTCCGGCAGATAGCTGCACCCCACAGACAGATCAATGACGCCGGCTTCCAGCATCGCGTCGACCTCTGCCGCATCACCACCGCGGGCGAGAATGCGTATGCCCGGTGCGATATCGCGCAACCGTGCCGTTAGATCGGGCAGCAAGAGCAGTTCCACTTCGCTGGAAAGCCCCAGTCGGAATGTGCGTTGCTCGGTGGCCGGATCGAATACATCCGCCATTAAGACCGCCGCTTGCGCCTGCCGTAGAGCCTGCCGGACCGGACCGGACAAATTGAGCGCCCGTGCCGTGGGCTTCATCACCTGTCCTACGCGAATGAACAGCTCATCCTGAAACAGCGTCCGCAGGGTCGATATATTGTGGCTCATGGCAGGTTGCTGAATTTTCAGCCGCTGCGCTGCACGGGTGACGCTCATTTCTTCCATCATGGCATCGAAGGCCACGAGAAGATTGAGGTCGAAAGAACGCAGATTGAAATGATCGATGACTTGCATGACCGATATCGATTTGATTGCTGACCGAGGCATCCTTAGCTGATGAGCAGGAACTTGCAAGCCGTTCCGAACCATCTTTCAAGGAGCAAACCCATGCCATCCCGTCGTTCCATTCTCAAAGGCGTTTTGTCCGGCATCATCGCTGCACCCTTCGTCGCACCGCCGACCGCCTTCGCCAAGGCACCTTATGCCGCTGTTCAGGCGCCCGGTTTCTACCGGCTGAAAATCGGCTCCGTAGAGGTCACGGCCCTGTCGGACGGCACGGTCGCCCTGCCGCTGGCCAAGCTGTACACCAATACCAGTCAACAATATGCCCAGAACGTGTTGAAGGATGCCTTTCTGCCGGAGCTCGTACCAACCTCCGTCAACGCCTTCCTGGTCAACAACGGCGATAGACTGGTACTGATCGATGCGGGCACCGGTGCCTATCTCGGGCCATCGCTCGGCAAACTCGTGGCCAACATCGAGGCTTCCGGTTACAAGGAGGATGACATCGATGATGTCATCCTCACCCATATTCACACCGATCATTCCGGCGGGTTGATGAGCAATGGCAAGCGCACCTTTCCGAACGCCACGCTACGAGTCAATGAGCGAGAAGCCAAATTCTGGCTGAGTTCGGCGAACGCCAGGACGGCGACCGGCACCGTCAAGCAGCATTTTGGCGAGGCGGACCAGTGCGTGACACCTTACGTGAAAGCCGGAAAATTTGAAACCTTCGCGGATAACGCAGCGCCCGTTCCCGGTCTTGGTTCCATTCTTTATGCGGGACATACGCCGGGTCACAGCGCCATCACGCTGGAAAGCGAATCCCAGAAGATCGTATTCTGGGGCGATATCACCCATGGCGATATTCTGCAGTTCGATGAACCGGGCGTCGCTATCGAATTCGATATCGACCAGAAAGCCGCCGTGGCTGCACGCAACACTGCGTTCAAGCAGGCGGTGGAAGGCAAATATCTGGTGGCAGGCGCGCATATCGCCTTTCCGGGCATCGGCCATGTCCGCGAAGACAGCAAGAATTACGACTGGCTCCCCATCAACTACGCCTAAGGTCTGACAGCCGGCTATCCTCCAGGGAAACAGGCGGATCCGTAAAGAGGCTCCGCAACAGTCTCTTCGTCCGCAGTGACGGACGTCATTCCGCCACGGTTCCTGCCAGTTTCACATTTTGGAGAGGCGTTCCCATTTTCACCAATCGACGTCACCCGCACCCGATTTGGGTCGCCGAACCGGGGAACTGCAGGGCGTCATGGCGTCCAACGCGACGCACAATAACCAGTTAGCTCTAGCCACTGGCAGCTAGGACGGCGTCGGTCTGTATGCGCGAACGTGGTCAATGAGCGCGCGCAGCTTGGGCGCCATATTGCGCCGATTTGGGAAATAGAGGAAGAACCCCGGAAAGGGCGGCAGATAGTCGTCTAACGCCGTAATCAACTCGCCGCGGACGATATATGGACGAAACGTCTCCTCCAGCGCAAATGTAATACCGCCGCCAGCGAGCGCGGTCCGCACCATCAGGTGCAGATCGTTTGTGGTGATTTGCGGCTCGACGGCGACGTCGAAAGGTATGCCATCCTCCTCGAACTCCCATCGATGCGGCGCAGCACTTGGAGACGGACGCCAACCAATACAGCGATGACGCACAAGCTCCCGAGGATGGCGGGGCGTTCCGTGGAGTTCAAAATATCGCGGCGTCGCGACCACCACTTCTCTCTCTTCTTTGGTCAGCGGCACCGCGACCATATCCTGCTCGATCACCTCACCCAGCCGGACCCCTGCATCGAAGCCGGCGGCGACGATGTCGAACACGTCGTCGGTTACCGTGACGTCGATGGTGATGCCTGGATGGGTTTCGGCGAAGGATGCGATCAGCGGGCCGGAAAGAAATTGTTCCGCTATCGATGTAACTGCAATCCGCAGCAAACCACTGGGCCGTGCGTCCCCTGCCACGTTCTCGAAGGCGGATCTGACCTCGGCCATTGGCTGAAACAGGGTTTCATGCAAGCGGTTGCCCGCCTCGGTGAGCCGCACGCTGCGTGTCGTGCGGCTGACAAGTGCGATGCCGCAAATATCCTCGAGCCGTCTGATTCCCTGACTTACGGCCGAGCGTGTGACGCCTAGGCGATCAGCGGCCGCCCGGAAATTCCCTTCTTCGGCGACGGCCAGAAACACCGGCACCAGGTTTAGTTCGATTGTCATTGTCGCGTCCCGCTAACCAATTACGTTAGCGGAAAGGGAATACAAGCGACAATAGAATTTGTCTACCTATTGCCCGTGGCCGACCATTTCCCTGGCGGCAGGCAGACAAGAAGCCGATCATCGAAGGATTTACCCCATGACCCACATCAAGATCAGACTCGCCGCCGCTTTGGCTTTTGGGATTTGCGCCGCACCTGTTGCTGCACAGGATAGCTCATGCCCTCGGGAAGGCGCCGATGCTCCTCTCGCGCTCCATGCCGACTGGATCATGAAGGGCTGGGAACGCCATGAAGGTGATGGCAAGTTCGTGTTCTCGCAGAAGCTGAACCGGTACTACGACCTGGAAAACACCAAAGGGGTTTTCTACGACAATTTCGCGCCAGGCAGTACACAGCTCTTTGACAACTCCGCCCGCTATGGCGCCAACTGGGAGGCGTTGCAGAACGCTGCCCGATCGGTCCGCCACGGACTGACCGGCGGTCATGACGTGATCGTCAGCGACACCGTCGCTTCGACGACGCTTGGCTTCGTCGGCCGCATTGATCGTCTTGACGGCGCAGTGGTCGCTTTTGACGGGCGCTCGCAGCTCGGCTGGACATGCACCGGTGGCGAATGGAAGATCCGCCATGAGTTGAACTACGCCTGGGTCGTCGAGCCAGAGACCATTCAGTCTTTCTTGGGCAAGACGGAGCCGGCACAATGACCAGCCAGACGCTCTCTCACCCTTATGTCGGCATGTGGGAAACCGCAGACGGTCGGATCCGGCACCAGTTGCTCCCGAATGGCCGCTACGACGAGGCGCGCGGCACACGCGAAAGCGCCTATCAAGGACGATACGAGGTGTCCGGAAATCACATCGAGTATTGGGATGATACCGGCTTTACTGCCGACGGCGATTTTGTCGATGACGTCCTGCACCATGCCGGAATGGTTCTCTATCGAAAGTGATACTCGGCACATGATCACGCCGGCAAAGTCATTGTCGGCGTGATCCATTTTTCTTTCGCTCGACGCGAGCACCTGCACCCGTAGAGATCAGATCAAGGAGAAAGCGATGGCACAGACCGATATCGAACAGCGGCTTGAGAATTTGGCTTCGCCGGGAGACATGCAAAAACACCTGCGCGGCCTTGCCGTTCTCAAGCAGATCGGGGGTGAGAATTTTGGCGAGCCGGTAAGCCAGCTTGCCAGCTTCTCGGAAGATCTGGCGCGGTTCACCATTCAGTTTCCCTATGGCGATGTGCTGTCGCGGGATGGCCTGGATCTGCGGACGCGGCAGATTCTGACTGCGGCCACATTGTTGGCCCACGGATCGGCGCAGTCTCAGCTTTCTTTTCACCTCCATGGATTGCTGAACGCCGGGGGAACCCGCGATGATGTGGTCGACCTGCTGTTTATTTCCGCAGGTCTTCTCGGATTTCCGACGGCGATCAACGCCGTCCCCATCGTCCGTGATATTCTCGCCGACCGGGACGAAACAAAAAATGTGGCTGGGGCCCAGACATCGCCTGCTGTCCCGGATATGCCCTCGGACCGTTTTGCTGTACTCGATCGGATTGCGCCCGACTTCGTGAATTGGCGCGAGCATACCCTTGGCGAGGAGATCTTCGGCGCGGTGCACCTGGAGCCCAGGCTGGCCCACCTCGCGTCGGCTGCAATGCTGGCGGCGCGGGGGAAGGTAGGGGCGAGCTTCGACGCCCATATCGTTTCGGCATTGGCTGCGGGTGCAACCGATAGTGACATTGTCGAGATGGTTATCCAACTGAGCGTCTATTCCGGATTCCCCGCTGCACTCAATGCTGCCGGCAGAGCAAGAAATGTCCTGGCGGCACCGGAACGGCCACAAGCGAGTACCCAGAAAGGAGTCGATACCACAAAAGATGATGAGAAGCGCTTCATGAGGGGTGTCGCAACACTTGCCGAGACATCAGGAGGATCCGGCGCTGATGTGGTCGACAGCTTCAAGGATGTTGCGCCAGGTCTGGGTAGGCTTGCCCATTGCTACGGCGATATCTTTTGCCGCCCCGCCCTTGATCCCAAGGTGCGTGAGTTGGGTGCAATCTCTGCTCTCGCTTCCCAGGGGACCGTTGCGGCAGAGAAGCCACTCGGCGTCCATATCGATGCAGCTCTTAATCTCGGGGCCACTCCAGAAGAGATTGTCGAGACCCTCTTCAACATCATTCCCTATGCCGGCTATCCATTGATTGAAAAAGCTCTGCTGATTGCCCATGACCGTATCTCGTTGTTCGACGATAAGCAGGTTGATGGCAGCCCTTCTGATCATCGACCACTGGATATGTGCTCCGGTTGATGGTTTGAGACCATTGGGTATCCAGCACTTTGGCAATGCGTCGGTCTCTCTCAAATGGCCTTGCGACAGGTGCCGAGAACCGATTTTTGCAGGATCGGGCAATCTCATTGGAGCGTCGTTCTACCGCTCTTCGATCGTCATGGGCGATGCTTGCTCAAACGAACCAACGATGGAGTGGATCACGTTCGCCAGTGAAGCAGGCACGTTCATTCGAGCACTACCGGGGGAGGGCGCTACCTTGCGTTCGCTCCTTATTAAAGATGCCGTCGGAAGCTTTCCGAATGGTGCCACGAAGCCGGAGATACTTACTTGCGACGTTGATGTGGATTTCATCTGCCTCAAAGAGTCAGAAGAGACCGGCTTTATTTTCCTATCGGACGAAACCAAATGCTGCATTGCATCATTGGCGGTGGTTGTGGGCGGAGATGTGAACCGGGACATATTCCATTGAAGCTCCATGTAACCTCAAGGCAGCTCTGCCCGGTTTTACGAAAGGGTCCGCATTGGCAAACATCGAAGCATCCCGTCAAAACGTTTCCGCCCGAATACCGGCTGTTGCCGGGAATCCTATTTATCCCGCGGTCCTCGTGCCTGAACTGAAAGAGGTTATTGCAAGGCCCGATCGGACGTCCCCGCTCGGTCTTGAGCAGTACATAGCCGGCCGTATGCTTGTCAGCGGCGACACGCCTGCATGGAGCGACATGTTCGTGCAGGTGTACTCCCGTCTGAACAAGCAGGAGCGGTTTCTTGTTCCCGCTGTCGCGGAGCCGCTAATCGTCTGGGTGATGTCAGGCGAGGCTGTCGTCGAGGAACGCGACCTCGACGGTGACTGGGTTGCCAACACGGTTACCGTCGGCGACTTCTTCCTGACCCGCTCCCCGACACCATATGAAATGCGTTGGCGCTCGGTTGGGGCCGCCCCCTTCCAGGTCATGCATCTTTATCTCTCCGTTCCGCTTTTCGAGCGCGTCGCCTACGACGTGCTAGGCTGCGCGGCCTCTCCGGCTTTGCGCGACATTTCCGGCGGCCAGGACACGCAGCTGTCACATCTATTGGCGCTCGTTTATCAGGAATTGACCGCTGAAGGAAAGGGAAGCCAGTTGTTCATCCAGGGGCTTGCGCAAAGTCTCGCCGTGCATCTGATCCGGAATTACGCCGCAAATGAAGCTGCTGACGACCGGCAGAACGCGCTCACCGGCTTCAAGCTCCGTCGCGCCGTTGCCCACCTCGAAGAACATCTTGCCGAGCCGTTCAATCTCGCCCAGTTGGCCGAGACGGTCGGTATGAGCGAATTTCATTTCAGTCGTTTGTTCAAGAAGGCGACGGGGCTCTCGCCCTCGCGCTACTTCATTCGCCAGCGGGTCGCCAAGGCGCAGCAGCTCCTGCAGGAAACGGATACGAGCGTCATCGAGATTGGCCTCTCCGTTGGCTATTCGAGCCCAAGTCACTTTGCCCAGGTCTTCCGCCGCGAGACAGGTCTGCCGCCGAGTCACTATCGGCGAGGCTAGTTTTTGACCTGTCGCGTTTTCGAGCAAGATCGCGACAGGTCGAGCAAGGCCCCGAGAGAGGGACCGGCGTGAAACGCTTAGGTTCCTCCTTGTCGAAACGAAACGCCCACCGCGGTGGTGGGCTTCAAAGACAAGGAGTGAAGACAATGACCAACCTCAACGGAAAGATCGCACTGGTCACCGGCGCATCGAGTGGCATTGGCGCCGCGACTGCTGCAAAGCTTGCTGAAGCCGGTGCCAAGGTCGGTATCGCTGCACGGCGCACCGACAAGCTCGAAGATCTCAAGAAAAAGATCGAAGCCAAGAGCGGCGAAGCTCTTGTGATCGAAATGGATGTGGTTGACACGACTTCGGTCGAAGCGGGCGTCAAGAAGCTGGTCGATGCCTACGGCTCGATTGACATCCTCGTCAACAATGCCGGTCTTATGCCGCTCTCCGATATCGACCAGTTCAAGGTCGACGAGTGGCAGCGAATGGTGGACGTGAACGTGAAGGGCCTGCTCAACACGACGGCCGCCGTTTTGCCCCAGATGATCAAGCAGCATTCGGGCCATGTCTTTAACATGTCCTCGATTGCTGGCCGCAAGGTTTTCAAGGGTCTGTCGGTCTACTGCGCGACAAAACATGCGGTCACGGCTTTCTCTGATGGCCTGCGTATGGAAGTTGGCCAGAAGCACGGTATTCGCGTGACCTGCATCCAGCCGGGCGCCGTTGCCACCGAGCTCTACGATCACATCACCGATCCGGGCTATCGCAAGCAGATGGATGAGCTGGCCACTCAGATGACCTTCCTTCAGGGCGAGGACATCGGCGACACCATCGTCTTCGCAGCCCAGGCTCCGGCTCATGTCGATGTCGCTGAACTGTTTGTCCTGCCAGTAGAACAGGGTTGGTAACAGACCGGCCCTGAAAGGTCCCTGCCTCGAGGCAGGGACCTCTCAAGGGAGATTGTCATGAAGGAATTACCCGCATCTCAAGCATATCGCGTCCTGGAACCTGGCCCGATCGTCATGGTCTCGACCAGTGATAACGGCAAGCCCAACGTGATGACGATGGGCTTCCATATGATGATCCAGCACGACCCGCCGCTGATCGGTTGTGTCATCGGGCCGTGGGATCACAGCTATCAGGCTCTCCGGAAAACCGGAGAGTGTGTCATCGCTGTCCCCGGTCTGGATCTCGCCGAAACGGTTGTCGATGTCGGGAACTGCTCGGGCGATCGAGTGAATAAATTCCAGAGGTACGGTCTCAAGACGCGACCTGCCAAGGACGTGGCAGCCCCGCTCCTCTCCGACTGCCTGGCGAATATCGAATGTCGGGTCGTCGATACGCGGCTCTCGGATCCCTACAGCCTCTTCATCCTTGAGGCGACGAGGATCTGGATCAACGAGAACCGAAAAGAGCGACGAATGATGCATCACCGCGGTGACGGCACGTTCACCGTCGATGGCGGCACACTCGATCTCAAGGACCGCATGGTCAAGTGGCGCCATCTCCCCTGACAGCGCCATCGCCCCCAGAAGCCACAAACTCAACAGGAAAGGAAAAACTATGTCTGCCTATCTCATTGTCGATCTCGACATCCACGACATGAAGTCCATCGAAGACTACCGGTCGAAGGCATTGCCGCTCGTCGCCAAAGCCGGCGGCAAGCTCATCGCCATCGATGAAAGCCCTCTGGAGTTGGAAGGCTGGACTGCCACGAACATGCTCATCATCGAGTTTCCGGACAGGCAAGCGATCCGTCAGCTCTTCGCATCCCCCGAATACGCGCCCTTGGCCGCACTGCGGCAGGCTGCGGCCGCATCGCGCATCATAGCAATCAACGGCGTCTGAAAAGTGCAAGATCGCGACAGCTCCCGCAAAGGCGCGGAAGATCTTTTCCAGGCATGCCGTCACGATGCGGGTGTTGCCCTAACCGAGAAGGAGACCCGAAATGGCTGATCTCACCAATGTGGCCTACTTCACTGCAAAGCCGGGCCGCTCAGAAGATCTGGGTGACGAACTGCTTCAGCTCGTCACCCCCTCCCGCAACGAGGAAGGCTGCCTCCGCTACGAGATCCACCAGTCCAATGACGTTCCCGACATGTGGATGGTGCTCGAAGACTGGCGGCACGCCTCCGACTTCAAACTGCATATGAACACGCCTTACGTCCAAGCCTTCATGGCGAAGGTCCCGGACCTGTGCGTCGAAGACGTGGAAATCTGCGGCTACCAGCAACGATCCCCGCAGGTCTGATACAGAAAGGAGTATATAAAATGAGCACGCAAAACCCTAAAGTCTGGCTCGTAACCGGATGCTCTACAGGCTTCGGGCGCTACATCGCGGAGCACCTGCTGGAGGTCGGTGAAAAGGTTGTGGTCACAGCCCGCAAAGCTGACAAGATTGCGGATCTTGAACAGAAGGGCGATGCCCTGATCCTCCCGCTCGACGTCATCGACCGGGATCAGTGCCAGAAGGTTGTGGACGCTGCAGAAGCGCACTTCGGCCGCATCGACGTCCTGATCAACAACGCCGGGATCGGTTTCTTCGGTGCTATCGAGGAAACCGACGAATCCAATGCCCGTCGCCTGTTTGATGTCAATTTCTTTGGTACCGCCAACACGATCCACTCGGTGCTTCCGCATGTGCGAGCCCGCCGCAGCGGTACGATCGTCAATCTAAATCGACTTATCCGTGGGCGGCGGCTCGGAAGCTGATCGTCACAACACGATGTACTCAGGTTACGGGCTGGCGAGTCGCAGCCGCCGATTGCGAACCTTCGGCAAAGGCGACGGCCGACCAAGGAAGGCGCCTGTTCGCCTGCAGATCGTTCCGCGCAGGTAATCTCAGTGACTGTAAGGGCCTAGAACCGGATCACTGCCCCGAGTATCGGGCCGTGCTCGATGACGTCGAACGTGAATCCGTCGCTGCTGTAATCCACGCCGACCGCCCGATAGCCTCCGACGATGGATAAAGACTGCGTCCACTGGTAGCCGATAGCGCCAAGCACATCCCAGCTGAAGTCGGATGCGGTGCCGAAGCCGCCGATCATGCCCCACCCGGTTAGATACCAGGATGGTGAAAGATCGATCCGGCCCTTCACGCCGAGCATCGGATCGACCCAGGTTTGTGTGTCACTGCCGCTGAAAGCTGCAAGCGGTGGTCCGCCTGCTGACAAGGCGATGTCGAGTTCGTTGTCCACGCTCCAGATGCGAGCACCGGCCATCACGTCGAGGGTCGCCGACGGTTCCGCAAGCACGCGATACTCGGCCATGAGGGTTGCCGTCACGCTGGTGGTTTCCAGCGATCCAGACAGGCTGACGGGGACGCCTGCGATTGTGCGCGTGAGCGACTTGTCTACCTCGATGTCGAGGTAAATCAGGTCGGCAAACACGCCCCATGTTCCGTTGTGGGCTTCCCCAACGATCATACCGCCGAAACGAAGATTGTCGAAAATATCGCGAAATGGAACGTCCGCATCGAACGGTTGTCGGCCGCGAACTCCGATGTCTCCCTTCAGACTGGCTGCCCAAAAATAGGGAGCGATACTGAAGGTCCATCCGGCATCAACGGAGGCCACGCCAGGTGGCGAGCTCTCCTCTATTACATCCGCCGCCCGGACAGGCAAACCAACGAGCAAACTCGCAGCCAGTGCAAGTGTCGACGTGAAGCCCTTATAGCACGGCATCCGGCAGTCCCTCCGCCTAGTCAACGAATCTTGCGGGCCGAGAGTATCGCGGACTGCTGAAATTGCAATCCTTAGGTCCCCTCAGCAGCTTACACGTTGTGGGAGAGGGCGGCTCCACCCTCGCGCTCAGCTATGCAGTTGCGTGTAGTTGGCGTAGGATGCGCGGCCTGAGTGAGCACAGACGGGAGGGTAAAATGAGAATTGCATTCCCATCGACACGTGCATGCCATACCGGAATGGCCGTTCGGAGAAATGGTGTTGTCGTTGCGCTGACTGCCGCGCTCCTGATTGGAACGTGCGGGTTGGCCTTTGCCGCCGGCGGCAGCGTGCTGGCAGACCGCGGCGCAAAGGAAGGAAGGCATTTCCATCCAAAAGGCAAAATGCCCTCGCAATTTACGATCGACTTCCAGAATGGGCAGCGCAAGACGCTCCCATTTGAAGATCAGCGCGACTTCGAGGAAGCCAAGAAGGGCTTCATCGCGGCCCCGCCCTATAAGCAGATCATGGCCGAGGCCGGTAATGTGGCCTGGGATATGGAAAGCTACGAGTTCCTGCTTGAGGGCAAAGATTTCGACAGCATTCACCCTTCGCTGCAGCGTCAGGCTATCCTGAACATGGCGTACGGTCTTTATGAAGTCGTGCCAGACAAGATCTACCAGGTGCGCGGCTTTGATCTTGCGAATATCAGTTTTGTCAAGAGTGACACCGGCTGGATCGTGTTTGATCCGCTGACGACGAAGGAAACCGCCAAGGCGGCGTTGGACTTCATAAACGAGAAGGTTGGAGCACGCCCGGTTGTCGCCGTCGTCTACTCGCATTCTCACGCAGATCACTTCGGCGGTGTGCGCGGCGTTGTCGATGAAGCCGATGTCAGGAGCGGCAAGGTCGAAATCCTTGCACCAGTTGGGTTCATGGAGCATGCAGTCGCCGAGAACGTTTACGCAGGCAATGCGATGACCCGGCGAATGTTCTTCCAGTATGGTGTTCTGCTGCCGCGCAGCCCATTCGGTCACGTCGATCAGTCCATCGGCAAGAACACTGCCGCCGGCAATGTAGGTCTGATCGAGCCCACTCGTTATATCGACGATGATTTCGAGGAGTTGACCATCGACGGCGTGAGGATGGAGTTCCAGAACACGCCTGGAACCGAAGCGCCGGCCGAGATGAACACCTACTTCCCGGAGATAAAGGCGTTCTGGGCCGCCGAGAATATTACTGGCACCATCCACAACATTTACACGTTGCGTGGTGCGCTGGTGCGCAATCCATTGGCATGGTCCAAGCATATCAATGCAGCACTCTATCGCTATGGTCAGGAAGCTGAGGTGATGTTTGCGTCACACAGCTGGCCGCGTTGGGGCAACGACCGCATCCAGGAAGTGATGCGCACACAGCGCGACGTCTATGGGCACCTCAACAACGATGTCCTCCACCATGCAAACAAGGGGGTGACAATCAATGAAATCCACAACGTCTACAAGCTACCCGAAGGTCTGCGGAACCAGTGGGCAGCCCACAGCTATCACGGGTCCGAGGAGCATAACAGCCGCGCGGTGATTAACCGATACCTTGGCTACTGGGATGCCAATCCCGCTACGCTAATCCCTCTATCGCCGCGCGACTCTGCTCCGCTCTATGTCGAGATGATGGGGGGTGCCGAGAAGATATTGACCAAGGGCAAGGAATTACACAGTCAGGGCAAGTATCTCGAGGCGATGGAGATCCTGAATAAGCTCGTCTACGCCGAGCCTGAAAACCCGGCTGCCAAGGACCTGCTAGCAGACGTCTACGAGCAGATCGGCTATCAAAAGGAAAGCCCCAGCGTTAGGAACAGCTTTCTTGCGGCCGCCTATGAGCTGCGCTCGGGAGTGCCTGGGGGCGCGTCACCTAAAACCGGTCCAGATGTCATACGAGGCATGTCGACCGGCCTATGGCTCGACTTCCTTGGCATCAGCGTGGATTCCAATAAGGCCGAGGGCATGAAGTTCACGATTAACCTGGTCACACCAGACAACGAAGAGCGCTACGTGATCGAAATGAGCAACTCGACGCTCACCAACATCAAAGGCCAAAGTGCGAAGAACCCGGACCTGACCGTTACGCTCAATCGTTCCGACCTAGAGTTGGTAATGGGCGGACAGGCCACCTTCGACGAGTTGCTAGCATCTGGAAAAGCAAAATTTGACGGAGACCAGAAGTTCTTCGACCAGTTGAGGAGCACTCTAGTCAGGTTCACCTCGGACTTCGAGCTGATCCCGGGAACAAGACCCTCCGAAAGCTCCGCGCCCTCGGCGGAAAAGGATCCCTTTGCGGCCGATGAACCGGCCGATTCCTCTGGCGGCTGATCAAGGTGACTGCATAACGGCCTGGATGATGTCATGCAGGCCTGCCAAAGGTAACGATGCTGCCGAAGGCCAGGCTACTCGGCCGCTGCCTCACCTCCCTGTTGCGCAGCCAAGGCGGCGTTCTTCTTGGCGATGGCATCGCGGGTCGCAGCGGCCGCCGCCACCTGTGTTTCGTCACCTGCAACCTGGACCGTCGGAGAGGCGAACTGGATGTTGTTTTCCTTGAAAGCCTCCTTGATCAGAGCCTGGGCCCGGCGCCTGACCTGAGTCTGGTGACCCGGCTTGGTGGTCATCGCAAAACCCAGGGTGATGCCATAGTCGCCGAACTGCTCCACGCCCTTCATCTTAACGGTTTCGATGATCAGTGGCCCGAGTTCCTCGTCCTCGAGCAGTGCGGTCCCGACGCCCTTCACCACCTTTTTCACCTTGGCAACGTCGGTGTCGTAGGAGAGGTTGATCTTGAATTTGTCGATGACCCAGTCGCGGCTCATGTTCTGGACGGCACCGAGCGAGCCGAAAGGTACAGTGAACACCGGCCCGCGGTGGTGGCGCAGCCTGACGGAGCGGATACTGAAGGATTCGACGGTTCCCATGTAACTGCCGCTCTGGATATACTCGCCGACCCGGAAGGCATCGTCCATCATATAGAAGATGCCGCTGATGATGTCCTTGACCAGCGTCTGCGAGCCGAAGCCAATGGCGACTCCGAAGACGCCGGCGCCGGCGATCAGCGGGCCGACGTGGACCCCGAGGCCGGAAAGAACCATCATGCCGGCGACGACCGCGATGAAGGCTGCGAGAAAGTTGCGCAGAATTGGCAGCAGTGTGCGCACCCGCATGTCGCGGGCGAGCTGTGCAGAATCTGTACTTTCCACGGCGGCCCGTTTCAGGTGAAGATTGATAAGTTCCTTCGCCAATTGCCAGACGAGATCGGCCGCTAGGAGGATGACCACGCCGGCGAGAACGCCGCGGAAGATGTGCTTGACGACATCACCTTGGATCACCGGGCTGCCGTTGAGCTGGAAAACTTTGGCGAGCCAGGCGGCCGCCAGCGCAACGATCAAGAACCGCACACCGCGATCGATCAGGACGTTGCGCAACACGCGCATGATATCTACCGCTTCGGTATCCAGCGTGCTCCGCGTCGCGGCGCTAACGAAACGCAGCAGCGGTCGCAGAATCAGTGTGTAGACGCCGACCCAGAACAGTACCTTCATCCCAGCGGCCCAAAGGAGCCATAACAACGCGAGCAATCCGACGGTCAGCGCATCGCGCAGTGTCCGCTGTCCGGCTGTCAGTTCCACCAAGGGCCGGCGCAACACCGTATCGATCGCCAGGCCAAGCACGACGAGGCCGAAGAGGGCGGCCGTTAGATCACGGACATCGGCGGGGAAGGCTAGAGCCTGCATCATGTCGACGACGGCCCAGGCGAAAGCCATAGCACAAATGAAGAGCACAGACCGTCTGTACCAGAAAAGCGCCGCATCCGGCTCCAGGGAGACGCTGTCCGCCTGGCTCTCTGCCGCGCCATTGTCCTTGGATCTGGGATTCAGCGCCGCCGAAGCGACAGCGATCAACAATCGAGCGGCGATCCATCCGATGAGCAGCGGTGCAGTTGCCGCCTCCAGGCGGCTCGGCCAACCGGTCTGCGCAAAAGCGGCGACCGCTGCGATCGCGAAGACAAAGAGTGGCGCGATGCGAATAAGAGCGGCGAGCCCCGGCCCGGACTCGGCCGCGCTTCGGCGCGCGCTCCGCCCCAGCACAAAGCGCAAAAGATATTCGGCGCCGTAGCCGACAAGGAGCACGAGAGCGAAGCCGCGGAGGATCGGCATACTCCCCTGATCCATCTCTGCCACGATGCGATCTCTTGCCGCCATCCACTCGGGGATCACGCGCGGCACGGCGGTCCGCATGCCGTCGAGATGCCTTCTGATCGCCGCGACCGAACGAGAAGGAAGTCCTCCCTCCGCTGGCATGGCGGCCACCGGCGTTGCGGCCTGTCTGGCGGCAAGCCATTGCCGCACTTCCGGATCGTCCAGCAGCTCGATGAGTTGCTGCACCTTGGCAGGCGCCGTTGGTGTCGTCATCCCCTGAGCCGCCAAGGGAGCGGTTAGTGCGAAAACGAGCTGTAGAAGTAGAAGGATCGGGGCGCGACCGAGGCCTCTACAACAATGCCAGAAGAGTATGCTCATCCGGGTGCCTCCTATCATGGCGCAGGAGACCGACGGCCGCTCGATATTAAAACTTTATCGCGACCCCGAGAATCGGTCCCTGCTGGACGGCATCGAACACGAAACCGTCGTCGCTGTAGTCGACTCCGAGTCCACGATATCCGGCGATCGCCGATACTCGCGAGTTGAACTCGTAGCCGATGCCAAGTGCGACATCCCAGTCGATGTCGGCACCACCGCCGCCGACCAAGCCCCATCCTGTCAGGTAGATCTCCGGAGTGAAGGAATATCTCCCGCGCACGCCCACCATTCCGTCTACCCAAGTGGCACTGTCCTCTCTCTCGACGCCTCCGAGAAGACGCGCCGCTGAACGAGATGATGGTTTCGACCGACCACCTTCACGCCGCCCACCACGTCCAAATGTCCTTGTGGCCCGTCCAACACCGCATATCCCATGCCGAGCAAACCCGAAAAGCTTTCCGACGTCACGTCGACGTCCGTCGCCAGCAGGGCGTTTCGCCATCAGCGGACAGCTTTGTGTAGATGATGTCGCCGATGATGCTAAACCGGTCATAGCGAGCCTCGCCCGCCGCCTTGAACGCAAAATCGAGATGGTCGAGGATGTCGCCGAAGTCAGCATCCATATGCACCGTCGGCAACCCGAACTGCGACGTATCGCCGGACAGCCCGGCCATCCAGAAATACGGAGCCACCGAGAACGTCCAGCCAGGCTGGGATTCGGCCGGCTGAGGGGGCGGCGCCATGAGCGGCGATACGTCGGCCGCCTGAACACCGGTGCAAATCATCGCCACGACAGCGAAGGAAAGCCCAAGTCTGATGGAATTCGCCATTGCCTGTTCCTTGTCATCTGGCGGGATCAAAAAGGTCGGCCTGTGCGGTCATTGCCGCGAGGAATCGCACGCAGCTTCCCGCATTGCTGATCCGTTCGCAATGCACGCCCCCGCTGCTGCCTTCTTCGTTCCGCCGGTTTGCCCGGTCATGTGACTGAGGTGATGGGAATAGTTGTCTCGGGTATGCTGATCCACCATGGCGACCGGGGCTGCGAGGATCAGACCTGCCGCGCTGCCAGCCGCAGCGGCTACGCCCGTCGTCCCGGCAATGAGGTGGTCACCGAGGCCCATCCGGCTGTCCGTCAGCGTCTGCCCTTCGGAGATTCGAGCGCCGATGAGCTGCACGACCTGCGGCGATTCCGCGAACTTGCTATGGTGAAGACCGTCGCCGGCCTTCACCTTCGTAAGGTCGATAACGGTGATCCGGTTCGCTTCGAGCTCCTGCTTGTAAGGATGGCCCTCCGGATCGATCGATCCGAGCCGGGGAATGTCGCCCCAGACCCGGCGCGAGAAGGCGAGCGCACGGTCGTCGCGCGAGACGAACAAAGTGAAGCGAGCCTGCCGCTTGCCCATGTCTTCGATCTGCGAACGGAACACGTCGACATCGACGTCCGGAGCCGCAAGCATCACATTCTTGAACTTCGCCGGTAGACCACCGTTCCGTATCGCCATCTGGCGCAAGCCTTCGAGCGCCAGCCAGTTGCCCATCGAATGCGCCAGGATCGAGACCTCCTTCACCTCTTGATCAGCGGCTAGGTATTGAAACAGCGACTCCAGCGCATTGCGGGTGTAGTTGGTGCTTTCACGATCGTAACCGTAGGCGAGCAAGCTTCCGCGCGACGGCCAAGTGACGAGGACTGGAGCGCTCTGCACGCCCGAATCGTGGACGATCTGGGCGAAGCGATAGACAGCATCCTCGAACCGGTTGTTGAACCCATGGATGAACACGAGGACGCTGCGATCCGGGCTCTTCTTGACCGTGGCGTTGAGCCAGGTTTTGGCAGCGGCGGTGTTCAGGTCGTCCGCCTTCAGGGTCGCGAAGTCGGTCGCCGGATCGGGCGGTAGCCGCTTCGGCCAGGCGACCTCACCGGCCGTGCGAACAGGCGGGATCGACACCGTGATGTCCGCGAAGGCAGCCGCGCGTGCCCGCTCGCCCGTGAACATCTCTCCGGCATGCTCGGAGCGGCCGCGGGTCGTGGCGATCAGCATGCTGACCCGGCTCGAGTCGGGCGACGTGTCCGCAACTGGCGTCAGCACGCCCTTTGGATGCCCGCCGCATCCGGCAGGCAGGACGAGCACCGCAAAGAGAACAAGCCATCCACCCGACAGGAGCAGCGAAGATGGAGGACGATCGGAGCTGGTTTCGATGCTCACTGTGCTTCCTTTTCCAATAAGAGACGCCACCGGCCACGTAACACCGCATTCGCCGTCCCTGGAATTCCGTTCCCACCGCCACCAGTGCAAACCCCAGCGCTTATCGGCCATGTTGAACTGCATCCTGTAATTGCCTGACGAGTTCTGCGGTTTGAGGATCGTTCGGCTGGAGACGGGCGAGCGCCTCGGCAAACTTAAGCGCCTCGGCATAGCGGCCGAGTTTGAGGCCGAGCTGAATGGCAGTGCCCAGCAGATTGGCGTCTATTGCACCATTTGCAACAACCGGATCGAACAGCGCGAAAGCGTCATCCGTTCGACCAACCGCATCGAGCGCGATCGCCGCCGTCGTCCTGTATCGGGCATTCACTGGATCCAGGCGCATTGCCGCTTCCAACTCGCGAATTGCATCCGGCATCGCCTTTTGACGAACGAGCGACAAACCGTGTCCATAGCGGAGGTCGGCCCGATCCGGATTGGCCGTGACCGCCTCGGCGTAGGCCTGTTCGGATTTCTCGTTGTCACCCGTGGCGCGATAGAACTCGGCAAGATTGGTGCGCGCACCCGAAAGTGTCGGGTCAAGAACAATCGCCTGGCGGAACGCCTTTTCCGCCTCGTCCGTGCGCCCCTGTTCGAAGAGGAAGGATCCGTAAGTGCTCTGCGCCTCGGCGCTGTCCGTGTTAGCCTGGACATAGGCACGCAAATCGTGGACGGCGGCATCGAAGGCGCGGCGTTGATCGCCGAGGAGGTCCAGCGACGGCGTGTTGCCAAGAGCCTTAGCGGCGGCCACCCGGACCGCTCGGGTTTCGTCCGCAAGCAGGACCCCGATCGCGCCCAACCGCAGTTCAGGGGACAAGTTGGCAGCCGCCTCCGCTGCCCCGAGCCGGACGAGCGGATCGGGATCTCCCGCCGCCGCCCCGACGTCCGCGGCGGTGGCTGCTCCATCGAGCCTTGTCATTTCGGCCACCGCGCTTCCCCTGACGATGCCCGGTTGTTCACGGTCGGCCAGAAACTCGCGCAGATCCTCTATCGCTGCCAGATCGTTCTGCGCAGCTCCCGCGAACGCATGGGCGACCGAGGGACGTTGCCGCCAAGCCTTGCCATACCACCTGTCCAGGTTCTCTGACGCCCAGGCGTTCGTTTTGCCCTCGTGGCAGGAGGTGCAGGCATTCGGCGTTCCGTAGAGCGCGGAGAGGTCGGGTCGGGGGATGACGAAGGAATGGTCGCGTCGCGGATCCGCCTTCATGTAGATTCGCTCCGGCATGTGACAGTTGGCGCAAAGAGCGCCAGCCGAGCCTTGCGGATGATGCGTGTGGGCCGGCGTATCGAACGCGCCGCTCGGGTCGTTGCCTGCAAAGCGTTCCGGCGCAGTTTCGGCGTGACACTGCGTGCATAGGGCGTTGCCGGCGGCTTTGACGGTCCCCTCGTGTGGCCTGTGGCAGTCGAAGCAGGTGACGCCTGCCTTTGCCATCTTGCTCTGCTGGAAAGAGCCGTACTCGAACACCTCGTCGCGAATCTGCCCGTCCGGGAAATAAAGACCGCTGCGCAGCAACGCTGGGGAAAAATGGTCGAGAAAGGATCCTCCCGGCCGATAGCCATCGACAAGCCTGCTGCGTCGCGCGTGACAGGCGAAGCAAGTGTTCGCATCGACCTTCGACAGGCCGGAATCTGCCGCCGCCGTTGAAGCATTAGCCGCTTTGGCTCTGGCCCATTTGACATGCTTTGCACCGCCACCATGGCAGGACTGGCAGCCAATGCTCGTCGCCACATAGGATGATTTATATTCGTTCTTCTGCGGCTGGAAATTGCTCCGCGGATCGGTGGAATGGCAGTCGATGCAGGTGCGGTTCCAGCGATAGAACGGACCCGTCCAATGAAATGTCGAGCCGGGTTTTGCCACACTGCCTTCGCCCAGCCAGAACCATTCCCGCTTTTGGGTGTCCCAGGCGATGTCGAGAGCCTGCAATCTGCCGCCGCCGAGATCGACCAGATACTGCTGGAGAGGCTCATAGGCGAACGTATATTTGACCTCGAAGTCCGCCGGCTTGCCGTCCGGCCCTTCGGTGCGGACGAAGAAGCGACCATCTCGGCGGGAAAATGTCGCGACAGCGCCGTCGTGATCGAACTGGATGTTGTTGAAGTCGCCCCGCACCGACTTTTCATCGGCGACAGCCATCGCCCTGGCGTGATGCGACTTGGCGAAGGCGGCGGCCTGATCCGCGTGACACGAGGCGCAGGTTTTCTCGTCCACGAATCCGTCATGAACTGAGATCAGCGGGTCAGACACCGATGCGTTGGTCTTTTCGGCCACGACCGCAGATCCTGACAACACAAGCACGGCACAGAGTGCCAAGGCTGTCCAACGAACCGACGCTCGTCCGATACACACAAACGGCTGGACGCGCATTCGCCATCCTGGCAGACCCCGCATGTGGACCCAGTACGTGCGGCCAAAGGTTTCGGCCAGCGACTTGGCCGAAACCCGCGCCGGTTTCGTCGAACCTACCTTCACCAAAGCTCCCTCCTGGAAGGCGCTGAGCCGCGGATATGCAGTCCTACTTCTCCGGAAAAATCTGTTTCCAGTCGGCCTTCATGTCCACAACCGTCCACTGGTTCAGGGCAGCAGCATCAAGCGCCTTGTCGAGGCGGCCGAATTCCGTGTCCCGGTCGTAGGCGTATTCGCGTTCAGCGTCGGTGTGATGAATGAGCATGCCGAAACGGACGCTCCCGCCCGTCATCGTCGTCCATTGCAGCATTTCCAGATCGCCGTCGGAGTTGCCGAAGGCGGCGATCGGGCGACGGCCGATATGTTCATTGATGCCGACCGGCTTGCCGGCCTTGTCATCGATGAAGTTGACTTGCGGCAGGCGGAACAGGGTGGGCGTGCCGTCACGCATCTCGAACTGTGTCTTGATCGAAGAGCCGACGACCTGCTCCGGCGGAATGCCGTAGACCTGCTCCGTCCACGGCCGCATGAATTCGATCCCGCCACCCGACACGATGAAGGTCTTGAAACCGTTGGCGCGGAGATAGTCGAGCAGTTCGAGCATCGGCTGGTAGACGAGCTCGGTATAGGGTTTCTTGAACTTCGGGTCGCGCGCGGTGGCAAGCCAATCGGAAACGATCTTTTGGAACTCGTCGCTGGTCATCCCCGCATGAGCCGCCATCATGATCTCCATAAGACCCTTTTCGCCGGATGCGGCGAGGGTCTTCATGTCACCTTCGAGCACGGCTTTGAACGGCTGTGTGTCCTTCCATTCCGGATGGGACGGAGCCTCGGCCTTCACGCGGTCGAGCGCGAAGGCGAGCTGGGCATACATCGGATGCTCGACCCATAGCGTGCCGTCATTGTCGAAGACGGCGACGCGCTGCGGTTCCGGAACGAAGTCGGGCGTGTTCTCGGCCGTCACCTTCTCGACAAAGGCGATGATGGCTGCCTTCGGGGCCGTGTCGTTCCACGAAGGCAGCGGATCGGTTTGGGCTTGCGCCGGTGCGGCAAGGAGAAATGTCGCCGCAACTGCCAGCGCCCCGTCACGGGCCGATCTAAGGAAATCATGAATGGCGAACATTGGATGTCCTCCAGCGGTTCCTGATGTGAAGGTCAGAAAGATTCGTCCCAAGACGGCGGCCGCCGGTGTGATCCGGGGCCGCCACGAGAAAGTCAGTTGCCAGTCGGGATCGGAATGTTGATGCCCTCCTTAGCGAGTGAGTCCCGGACCCACTGGAAGCGTTGGTAATCCGAAAGCGTGATGGGACCGTTGTAGGTCAGGCTCTGCGGCTTCCGCGGTGGATACTGCACGTAGGTGGTCATGATCTTCTTCAACTCATCACCCATGACTACGCCCATCCAGGTCCGCTCCGTGAAGTTATTCATGAAAATGTCGTAGCGTTCCTGCGGGTCCTGCCACAGGTCGAACACCTGGGGTACCGTAGCGACATACTTCTCCGCGCCCTTCCAGCCGAGGTTCGAGTCGACGGCCAGCCCACCAGTCGAGGCTCCGTCATCGCCACGAATGTTGAACGCGAACTTGTAGTTGTTGACGCGAATCGCTCCGGGGGAGAGCTCGTTCTCGGTAAAGTAGAACCATGATTTGCGCGCCGACTTGCCTGTGCCGAGCAGGACCGGCGACATGTCATAGCTGTCGAAGATGATGGGCTTGTCTTCGCGATCCTTGTCGGGCAGCGGCACCGCGCCGACTGCGGCAAATGTCGCCATGAGATCGAGGCCGCCAACGATGTCATGATTCTTCGTCCGCGGTTTGATCTTGCCGGGCCAGACTGCGATCGCGGGAACGCGATTGCCGCCCTCGCGCAAGGTGCCCTTGCTGCCGCGGAATGGCGTGTATCCGGCGTCCGGGTAAACGTCCTGCCAGGCCCCGTTGTCGGTCGTGTAGAAAACAAGGGTGTTTCTGTCCATGCCGGTTTCACGCAGCTTGTCCAGGATCCTGCCGATGCGCGTGTCGAGTTCGACGACCGAGTCCGCATACTTGCTCTTCGACAGCGACTTGTGCTGGAACTCGGGGGCAGGAAGGTTCGGCTGGTGCACCTTCATGAAATTCACATTGATGAAGAACGGCTGATCCGGCTTCTTGGCGGCGGCATCGAGGAATTCGATTGCCGCCTTCTCGACATAGCCGTCGAAGAAGGGGACGCCGACAACGCCTGGTTTGCCGTCGATCACAGGCGTGTCGACGTACTGGCCGTTGATCTTGAAATCCTCCGTCACCTCGCCGCCGGCTTTGCCGGAGAGCGAACCTTTCGTTACCTTCTGGAACATGGCCCTGAGGTCCGGGTCCATATCGGGGAACCAGGTCGGATCGGCGTAGGTGTAGGCGTTGAGATGGTAGAGGCCGACATATTTCATTTCGTCATAGCCCTGCGCGATCGGCAGCGCGTAGTCCGCCTCGCCAAGGTGCCACTTGCCGGTGAAATAGGTCTGATAGCCCCCGCGCTTCAACACTGACGCAAGCGTCCATTCGGCGGCCGGCAGGCCGCCACCCTGGCCCTGGAAGGCGACCGTCGTCATACCGCTGCGGTTCGGAATACGTCCGGTCTGCATCGCGGCGCGGCCCGGCGTGCAACTCGGCTGGGCGTAGAAGGAAAAGAAGGTCATGCCTTCGTCCGCCAGCCTGTCGATGTTCGGCGTCGGCATGCCGCGACCTTCGCCGCCGCCATAGGGACCGAGATCACCGTATCCTGTGTCGTCGGACACGATGAAGAGAATATTGGGCTTTGATTGTGCTTCCTGGGCTTGCAGGGGGGATGCGGTACACCAGAGAACGGTGAAAGCAGCCAGTGTTCCAACGCCGCAAATGATCCTACGATTCATTTTGACTCCTCCGTTGAGATCTCCGGCCGAACGGTGATTCACCCAAGCGCACGGCGGAAAATGCAACGAATGCCGCCGGTCGCGTATTCACACTGAAATCAATCGAAACAACTGGAGTAACTTTGAAAATTCGGACGCCTTCGATCGGGAACGGCATCCAGCCAGAGCGTCCGTCCCGGATTACGAACGGCACTCATGGCGAGCAACCTACCGAATGGCGATCCGCAGCGATATTGTACCTTGGGGCAGCCCTTACAGATTGTGATCTTCCTGATATCTATTGTGCGGTTGTAAGGGCGACGCGGC
Source organism: Sinorhizobium sp. 22678 (assembly GCF_052044265.1). Classification (NCBI taxonomy): domain Bacteria; kingdom Pseudomonadati; phylum Pseudomonadota; class Alphaproteobacteria; order Hyphomicrobiales; family Rhizobiaceae; genus Sinorhizobium; species Sinorhizobium sp. 22678. Next base: position 46,661 of record NZ_JBQEMS010000031.1, read on the forward strand.
TTTGCTATTTGTCGATGAGCTTCTCGGGGCAAGGCCATGAGCTTGGTGCGCAATTGGACAATGCGATCGCGCCGGTTCCGGTGGCGTGCGGCCTTCTGTTGCATTTTTCTCGGAATGGTTGCTGCGGCCCCGTCCATGTCCATGGAGATCGTGGGCCGGGTTCCACGTGTTCTCATTCTCTACCCGTACGACGAACGAATAGCCGCGACGACCGAGGCCGGAGAGGCCGTGAGGACGCGGCTGCTCGACGCTACTGAAGGAAAGATCGATCTCTTTTCCGAGTTTCTCGATCTTTCGAGATTTCCAGAGGCGGAACACGTCCGCCGAATGGCCCGGTATCTTTCGGCCAAGTATGCGGATCGTCGCCCCGATGTGGTGATTGCGCTCGGCGAAGAATCGGCGCGGTTCATCTCTGCGAACCGCAAGGACCTCGCGGACAGCGCAAGGATAATCGTCGCCGGCTTCAGCAGATCCACCGCCGAAGAAATGGACCTGCCCAGCGATGTGGTCGGAGCCTTCAGCGAGTTTCACATCGCCAAGACTGCGGAGATGGCTCGCGGGCTCCAGCCGGAGGCGCGTCATCTCTTCATTATCGGCGGATCATCAGATTTCGACCGTTCGTGGCTCGCCACGGCGCGGGCCGATCTTGCGGCTTTCTCCAAGGATTACGAAACAACCTACCTGGAGGACTTGACGATCGACGAGTTCACCAGGCGGGCCGCCGAGTTTCCCCGTGACAGCATCGTTCTGGCGCTGACGATCTTCAAGGACCGTACCGGGCGCAATTTCATTCCGCGCGAAGCCATCAAACAGATATCGAAGACCGCCAGTGCGCCGATCTACGGTCCGTATCCCACCTATATCGACTACGGCGTCGTCGGAGGCAACGTCGTCACGTTCGAGTCCCTGCGCATGACAGCGGCCGACCTCGCTGTCGATGCCATTGCCGGCAAGCCGATTTCCCATCGCGAGTCTCCGCAAAGCTATGTCGCCGATGCGAGACAGCTCCAACGCTGGGGTTTGTCGGAGGAGAACCTTCCTCCGGGCGCAATCCAGATGTTCAAGGAACCGAGCTTCTGGGAACAGCACTGGCTTGCCACGGTCGCGGCACTTGCCATCATCACGGCACAGGGCACCGTTATTGCCGGACTTCTTGTCGAACGCCGCCGCCGCCGGGCGGCTGAGACCGAATCACGCCATCGTCTCCTCGAAGTGGTTCATCTCAATCAGTCCGCGACCGCCGGCGCGCTCTCGGCGTCGATCGCGCATGAACTGAACCAGCCGCTCGGTGCCATCCGCAGCAACGCCGAGGCGGCGGCGGTCATTCTCCGGTCCGAAAGGCCCGACCTCGAGCTGATCGAGCAGATCCTCGTGGATATTCAAGACGACGATCAGCGCGCTCATGACGTCATTTCCCGGATGAGGGGCCTGCTCAAGAAACGAGGAGAGATCGACTGGCAGGAGTTCGACCTCAATGAGGTGACGACGAGTGCGATCAGGATTCTCCGCGGCGAGGCCGAGCGGAGAAGCGTTGTCGTCAGCTCCAGCCAGACACCGCGGCAGCTGCCGGTCCGAGCCGACCGTGTCCATGTCCAGCAGGTCATTCTCAATCTCGCGACCAACGCCATGGACGCGATGCTGGAGGGAACTGAAAGGAGGCTCATGCTCGATACAGCGCTGACGAAGGATTCCAAGGTCGAGCTGTCGATTTCCGATACGGGCCGCGGTATCCCGGACGAACAACTCGCCAGTGTTTTCGAGCCGTTCTATACTACCAAGCCGACCGGAACGGGGCTTGGCCTTTCCATCGCGCGCGCGATAGTCGAAACCTACGGCGGCAAGATCTGGGCGGCCAACCGCCCGGAAGGCGGAGCGGTTTTCCGCGTTGTGCTGCCTCTCGCGGGAGCTGGGTGAACCGATTGGAATCCATCGTTCACATCATCGATGACGACCAGTCCTTCCGCACAGCAGTCGGACGGCTGCTTTCGGCGTCCGGTTTCCGCGTGGCCGTCTATGAATCGGCCGACCAGTTTCTGGCGCAATTGCCAGATTGTGAACATGGCTGCGTCCTCCTCGACCTTGATCTTCCCGGCCTCAGCGGACTGGAACTGCAGAAAAGGCTGGCCGAGAAAGCGCCGCTGCTGCCGATCGTGTTTCTGACGGGGCAAGGCAACGTCAGGGCAAGCGTTCAAGCGATGAAGGCTGGCGCTGAAGATTTCCTGGAAAAACCAACGCCGAGGGAGGCATTGCTGGAGGCCGTCGAGCGGGCGTTGCGCCGCTGCGAAACGCGGCGTCTCGAGCGAGACCGCATTCATGCGCTCCGGGCGCGTCTGGCAGAACTGACGCCACGTGAGTTCGAGGTTTTTGGCCTGATCGTCCGCGGCAGGCTCAACAAGCAGATCGCCCATGCTCTCGGCACGTCCGAACGGACGGTCAAGGCGCACCGCCACAACGTCATGGAAAAGCTCGGAGCGCGGTCGCTGGCCGAGACAGTGTCGATCGCCGAGAGACTCGGGCTCGTCGATCCAGCAAGGGATACCCTCTCAAGGTAGCGAAGAACGTGGCGCTTTCACCAAAGGACAATAGCCAGCCCCAGATGGTGGTCATAGGATCGTCATGATCGGGGCTGGTCATGCTTTTCGCATTGGCTCCAGAAAGGCGTCAATTGGAAAGCCCTCCGCGCACAGTGGCTGTCGTCGAAGACGATCCGAGCATGCGCAGGAGCGTCGAGCGCCTTTTGAAGGTAAGTGGATTTGCAACTGAAGGACATTCGTCGGCCGAAGCCTTTCTCAGCCGTGCCAACGTCAGCCAGATCGGTTGTGTTGTGCTCGATATCCACCTGGGTGGCATGTCTGGTATCGAGTTGTGGCACCGCCTCAAGGCCTCCGGTATCAATCTCTCGGTGATCTTCATCACCGCCGTGGACGATGAGGCCCTCGAACTCGAGGCGGTCAAGGCAGGCTGCGTTGCATATCTCCACAAGCCGTTCCCTGCCGACTTGTTGATCGGTGCCGTCAACAGAGCATTGGGGGCGTAGCCCAGCGATGACCGTTCATGGCGCGTGATGCAGCCCTTCGGTGCTCCGGCTGTTATTTTCCGGAGTCCACCCACCTGCGCCGCTGAAGGCGACACCTGGAAGGACCGGATTGGGCTCAAGGACGAAGCCGCTCGCGCGGCACTGGTGCCCGTGGTGAGGGTGCAGCAATGATCTGAACGCCGTGCATTTGCGGCTTTGCCATCCTGGCTGACGATTGGGTGTTCTCAATCTTCAGACAGGAGCTTGCCATGACGGAGGAGAGGACCATCCCGCTGCGCGAGCGGATGATCGAAGACATGTGCGTCCGTGGGCTGGGCGATAAAGCCCAGCAGGCGCATATCCGAGCGATCAAGGATTTCGCCGGGTTTCTGAAGCGATCACCGGATACGGCGACAGCCGATGACCTGCGCGCCTGCCAACTGCACATGACCAATGCCGGCGTCACGCCGACGACCTTCAACGCCCGCATCGTCGAGCTGCGGTTCTTTTTCGCCACCACCTGCGGCCGCGAGGAGATGAAGCGGCACATGCAGTTCCGGCGGCAGCCGCGGACGTTGCCGGTGGTCTTGAGCGTCGAGGAGGTTTCCGACCTGCTGATGGCCGCTCCGGGGCCGGGTCTGAAGTACCGCGCGGCGCTCAGCATCTCCTATGGCGCCGGACTGCGCGCCTCCGAGGTCTGCAACCTGAAGATCAGCGACATCGACAGCGACCAGATGCTGATCCATGTCGAACAGGGCAAGGTGGCAGAAGGATCGTAAGGTAATGCTGTCGCCCGCGCTGCTCGAACTCTTGCGCGACTATTGGCGCGAGCGCGGCCGCAGGGCTGGCTGTTTCCCGGCAAGCCGAGGATCAGTCCGATCTCGCCCCGGCAGCTCAACCGGGCTTTCACCGCCGCCAAGAGCCTGGCCGCGATCGCCAAGCCCGCGACGCTGCACACCCTGCGCCACTGCTTTGCCACCCACCTTTTGGAGGCGAACACCGATGTCAGGGTGATCCAGGTCCTTCTGGGCCATGCCAAGCTGACGACCACCGCCCGCTATACGCATGTCGCCGCCAAAACGATTCGCGACACCGTCAGTCCGTTCGAGACCCTGAAGAAGCTGCAAGATCAAACGCTCCGACGCGGGTTGGAGTAGCGCCGGTGCGGTGATCCGGCGAAAACTGGAAATCGCCGACATCTTCCGCGCCTATGGCCCGACGTGGCGGCGGGCCAATGCCGGGCATGTTAGCCTGGCCCAGTTCGAGGTCATGGCAGCGATCGAAGCCTGCCGAACCGAGGCGCTCGGCGGGCATGTGGCGGCTTGCGCGAAGTGCGGCCATAACCACATCGCCTACAATTTCTGCAAGAACCGACACTGCCCCAAGTGTCAGGGGCCCGCCGCGCGGGACTGGATGGCCGCCCGTGCCGAAGACCTGCTGCCGGCCGAGTATTTCCACGTGGTCTTCACCCTGCCGGCCGAGATCGCGCAGATCGCCTACTGGAACAAGAAGGCGGTCTATGACCTGCTGTTTCGGACGTCCGCGGAGACGCTGACCACCATCGCCGCCGATCCCCGGCACCTTGGCGCGCGCATCGGCATGACCAGCGTGCTGCACACCTGGGGATCGGCGCTGACCTATCACCCGCATGTGCACATTATCGTGCCCGGTGGCGGGCTGTCGCCGGATGGCACCCGCTGGATCGCCTGTCGCCCCGGCTTCTTCCTGCCCGTGAAGGTGCTGTCGCGTCTGTTCCGGCGATTATTCCTTGAGGGCCTGATGGCACTGCATCAATCCGACGATCTGGCCTTCTTCGCGGATCTGGCCGCGCTCGCGGAGGCGGATGCCTTCGCCGCCTGGCTTACCCCCTTGCGCAAATGCGACTGGGTCGTCTCGCCAAGCCGCCGTTCGGCGGTCCCGAGGCCGTGCTGGTTTATCTCAGCCGCTACACCTACCGCGTCGCGATCTCCAACAGCCGCCTGATCAGCGCAGATGCCGAGACGGTCTCATTCCGCTGGAAGGATTACCGCATCAAGACCGGTGACCGGCACAAGGTGATGCGGTTGGCCACCGACGAGTTCATCCGGCGCTTCCTGATCCACGCGCTGCCAGGCGCTCTGCGGGCCTTGCGCGGCGTGGACTTGATCGCCGCGGTGACGTTTGCGACAGAAGTGGGAGAAGCCGGCCGCTTTGAGAGCCCCCGCTAACTGATGGGGTATCTGGGCCTTGTTCCCGGCGAACGATCGACTGGAGAGACAACAAAAAGGATCGGCATCACCAAGGCAGGCAATAGCCGAGTCCGGACCTTGCTGGTTGAATGCGCCTGGACGTATCGGTATCCGCCTCGGATCGGCAAGAGGAAGCTGTATCGCCTCGAAGAGGTATCATCGTCGGTTCGCGAGATCGCCTGGAAAGCGCAGACCCGCCTGACAGCCCGCTATCGCATGCTGAGCGCCCGCGGGAAGAAGTCGACGGTTGTGTGCACCGCGGTCGCACGGGAACTCGCCGGCTTCATGTGGGCGATTGCAAGGAGGCGCGACAGACCACGCCATAACGGCAGCCGCGCACGACTCGCGCATTGGCGGAGGCAGGACAACGGCAGGGGAATGTCCGTTAACCGCTTTGTGGCCGGCATGTCCGACGCCCGCAGTAAGACAGGAACAGCCCCAGACGCAAAATCGGGAATGTGGTAGCCAACCGTGTATCAGAGCTTGATCACCGACGTCTTTCAGTTCCGCCTCCACCAATGCGCTCGAGTATCCGATCGGCGTTAGAAGAACGCATCGTCGGTCGGCAATTCCTCATCCGATTATCGAGAGCGCTCTTAACGTGATAGAAGGAGGCTGTAACGTGGTTCGTAGGCCAACGAGGAGGTCACCATGCCGCCGAAAAAAGGCACCAAGGAGCACCAGAACGAAATTGTCAGAGTGCACTACGGCATCAACAACCAAACGCTTGGAGTACAGTCAGTCTGGGAGACACGCGGCGGTAAGCTGGCCTCGATGTCTGCTGGTCACCACTTTAGGCACCAATGTGTTGCTGGAAATATCGCTCACTCGGACGCGGTGTCCGTTGTCTTCGACCTTACCGGCGTTTTCACGCTGCCCGTGGATGTTGAGAATCATCCACTTGTGAACGAGCTTGAAGAGAGGGCCTCGATCATGCGTGCCCAACGAGCTCACGACGCCTGCCGTGAAGTCGTCTCGATCGTCGGCGCCAAGTGAAATACCGGGCTGCTCTACGCTGAACGCGGTCGTGGCACCCGTCGGGCGTCAAATTAACATTGAACGATATGCGCGAAGGTGTCACCGACCATTAAATGATGAAATCTCGATCCACAATGAACGTGGCCCGTGCATTCTTCTCCTTTCAGGATCTCTGTAGCGATCAAGAGAGGTCGGCAGTCAAGTGTCAAATGATCTTGCTAAACATTCAAGTCCGCTCACGCCGGGACCTGCACAAAGGGGCGTTGAAACCCACGAGCCGGTTGGACGATGTAACCGCCGCGGCATTGTTCCCTTGGTGCTCGACAGGGAGCGTTCTGGCTGCGGTGCTTATGAAAGGTGAGTGGAGGAGAGAAAGATGGCAATCGTTCCAATACCCCCTAAATATTACTGGACTTTTCCCGCTGTTTGCAAGAAGGTTTCTTTTTAAGAATCTCTACATTATCTTCAGCAAGTTTTCGTATTACCGCTCCTTATTACTATAGTGAAGCCCGCGGTTAGCGGGCTTTGCTATATGCCAAGAAATTCCGGAATAACCAAGAATGCCACCGAGTGCTCACCCAAAGGGTCCTGAAACTCAAACGGCAAGCGTCAGAAAAGGACGAGCGGAGGCGAGCGGAACTGGAAATCACCAGATGCCCGGAGGATATTACCCAATCCCCCTCTGCTACGGTTGCTTCTGCGGTCGAGACAGAACGCCCGCGCTGCAGCGAGAAACATGCTTGCGTCAGACGAGTGACGCTGAAACTCGGCCATCAGGAAATTTGCAACGTCTTGAGCACCTTTCCGTTCCGAGAAACCTCAAACTCGACACAAACCGAGGCGTATACGCATCGAAGGACGCGCACTTCGGCCCTGCTCGAGGTTGCGACGATATCGTCGGACCAGCCGCGCATCGTTCAATCCGAAGCTTTTTGCAACGTATTGAGAACCCGCAGTGCCCGTGCTGCGTTTGTGGGGTTAAGCCCTGCCATCGTCCAAAGGCCTATCCTTACTGTCTCTCCCGTAAAAACGTGGTGAATTGTATAGGTGCCGTCTCCTTCGAAACGGCGGCCGTATTGATAGAGTTGTCCAGATCTGTCGGGCGCACCGCCTTCAGACTCCCATACGCTAAGGGCGAGCGCGTGCTCCTCGTTTTTTGTCTTCCTCTTGTGGCCCTCCTCGGGCTTGCCAGTAGCGGGAGCGGCGATCGTCTGTGAGGAGACGGCATTGCCACGTTCAATAGACTCCAAGTTGTCTTCCCCGCTGACGCGTTCCTGGCCGAGTTCGTCATTGCGAATGCGATACTGGTGCCAATCGGATGTCAAGGGCAGTTTGGCTGTGAAGCGATAGGTCGTTGCCGCGCCGGGCGAGATATACGCGCGATTCTTGAGGCGCACGGTCACGCCGATTGGAATGCGATGGTCACGCATTGGATTGGCCTTTACAGGTTGGATCAAGTCACGGCGTCGCGCCGATCGACTGCTATGAGGCCTTCGAGTTCCTCTGGATCGATCGGCACAAGGCGCATTCGGTACTTGTTCTCGGTTGTTGCCGGGAGCGTGATGAAAGTTGCCACGCGACGATAGGCCGCCCAGGGGAGACCTTCGATCAGTTCCTCGTCTTCATCGACGACGTAGTCGCCGGCAGTGACCATCTCAGATAGTCCTGATATCCAGAATGGCTTATCAAAATGGACCGTTCGGTGTTTTGTTCTGGCGAACATGATTTGAGTCCTCTGCGGGATTTGAATGTGGGCCGGATCGGCACAGTTGCGTTCCAGATCGGTGAGCTTACCGTGCCGATGTCTCTTCTAGCAGCGGAAACTCCCACCGACATCAAGGGGAAATAAATACACCGCCATTGCGGCATTACCAAGTCACCATGAAATAATTCACGGAAAGACCGAATAAAATATTCGTTTGTGCGCAATAAAATATTCGGAAATAATTTGATTTGTTCTGCATATCCACGAATTAGCGTAAAGCGGCCGTCACAAATAATAGTCTGTTTACATTGTGAACATTAAGGCGCAAAATGGAAAATCTGGATTGCAACTGGCTCTTGGTTAGAGCGCGGGCCCGCATCGATCCCGATAATCAACCGATTAAAGGGAATAAACTAATGACATTCGAACAGATTCTTGAAAGAACGAAACCCTATGCGATCGGCCTGGTGGTAGGGCTTTTTGCTGCACCCATCGTCGGGTTCAATGCGGGATGGATTACTACCACGACGGCCAGCGCGCAGGCGGCCGAGACTGCCAGAGTGGATGCGCTCACGGGTATTTGCTCAAGTGCCGCAGGGCGAATGGCAACCGCCCGCAGCACAGACCTGGCCACGTTCAAGGGCTACGACAATCGTGCGAAACGCGACGAGTTCGTCGCGGTGATTATGGCCGACATTCAGGTTCCGGCGGACATCCTCGACCAGATCAGCTCGAGCTGTAGCCGCTCATTATCTTGAAGCAAGGCGAAATGCCATGCTTTGGGCATCTCAATATTCTACAATCAGGAGGTCGAAATGAAAAACCTCATTCCCGCTCGCTTCTATACCTATGATTTCACGCGTCTGGTCGCGATGATTGCCTTTACTCTGGCGATTGCCGTAATCGTCTATTCGGTCCTTTTCGGGAGCATTCTATAGGCGCGATCATGCGTGCATCCGTTCAATGAAGCTGCAAAGCATCCTGGACCGGCGTCAGGGTGCCGAGCCATTGAATGAAGCCGACAAGTTATCCCGACATTAGCTCTTCGGGCGAGTAAAATGGCCTCGACATCGGAAGAGTTCGTCGGATCCTCGAGATGACACAGCCTCAGGCTTTCGCATTCGCCATCCTGATCGGCCTGATGGTCGCTTTCATATGGGGACGCCTCCGCTACGACCTCATCGCAGTTCTCGCGTTGCTTGCCGCAGTTTTCACCGGCATCGTGCCGCACAAGCTAGCGTTCTCCGGCTTCGGGGACGACGTTGTCATTATCGTCGCCAGCGCACTCGTCGTAAGCGCCGCGATCGAGCGCAGTGGTGTCATAGAGGCATTGCTTCATCGCGTGGCGCCGAGCGTGACCTCCGTGCAGGGCCAGGTTGTTATTCTCGTAGCAGCCGTCACGGTTCTGTCCGTCTTCATCAAGAATATCGGCGCGTTGGCGATGATGATTCCGGTCGCGTTCCAGATGGCACGCCGTTCGAAAGCATCCCCGTCGTCATTTCTTATGCCGATGGCGTTCGGCTCCTTACTTGGTGGGCTCATCACCCTCGTCGGCACATCTCCCAACATTGTCGTATCACGGATGCGTGAGGAATTGACGGGCCAGCCTTTCAGCATGTTTGATTTTACCCCTGTCGGTATTGGTATTGCCGCAGCGGGGGTGGTTTTCCTGGCCTTCGGCTATCGGCTGCTTCCCCGAGACAGAGAGGCGGTGTCTACGATGGAGAAGGCACTGAATATCAAAGACTACATGACGGAAGCTCGCATCACTGCGAATTCGCCCGTCGTCGGGAAATCGATCAGTGATTTGTCTACTTTGCTGGATGACGAGGTCCTGATCACCGGGCTCGTTCGAAATCAGGTCGAGCGCCTTCTGCCACTGCCGAATCTCGTTCTCCAGCAGGACGATATCGTATTGCTGGAGGGAGATCCTGAAGCGCTGGAGCGAGGTATACGGCGCGCGCGCCTGGAACTGGAGGGGCACAACCGTCCCACCGAAGCAAAAGGAGTCGACGAAGAGATTGCCGGAATTGAGGTGGTAGTCGGTCCGAGATCAGTTCTGATTGGGCAAACGGCCAAGCGCTTGGCGCTGCATGACCGATTCAACATCAATTTGTTCGCGGTAAGCCGGAGTAGCCAGCGCTTCACCGAACGTTTGCGCGACATCGCGTTGAGACCGGGTGACGTTCTCGTTTTAAAGGGCGATCTCGTGCTTCTCCCGACCAAGCTGATGGAACTCGGTCTTCTTCCTTTGGCCGAACGGGAGATCCGCCTTGGCAATCCGCGAAAACGCCTGATGCCCATGCTGATCCTAGCCGGTGCTATGGCGCTCACCGCATTGGGTGTACTGCCTGTTGCCACCGCGGTCTTCGCCGCTTCTGTTCTGACGGTCTTGTTCGGTGCCCTTTCACTCAGAGAAGCCTACGAGGCTATCGACTGGCCAATTGTCATAATGCTTGGCGCTCTCATCCCAGTCAGCGAGTCCATCCGTACCACCGGTGGTGCCGATCTTATTGCCGGCGCCCTCACTCAGCTTGCCGGCGCCTTGCCCCTCTTCGGCGCGCTTGCAATGATCATGGTGGTCGCAATGGCGGCGACGCCGTTTTTGAACAATGCCGCCACCGTTCTCGTCGTCGCCCCAATCGCAGCTACCCTTGCTCATCGCCTTGGCTACAATCCGGACGCCTTTCTGATGGCAGTCGCGGTAGGGGCAGCTTGCGATTTTCTCACGCCCGTCGGACACCAGTGCAATACTCTGGTTCTGGGTCCTGGTGGTTATCGCTTCGGCGACTATTGGAAGTTGGGGCTGCCGCTCTCGTTTATTGTGGTCGTGCTGGGTGTGCCTCTGATCCTGTTGTTTTGGCCGACAGCTTAGTGCGTCGCGCCGATGCAGCGCGTCTGTCGCGCGATACAACTAGAGAATGCGGATCGGCATTCTGCGGCAATGTCCTACCCCCTTCATAACGGTCCCGGGCGATGGACGCAGAACAAGGATGCGCAAGGGACCTGTCGCCAGCAACGCCGATGGGCGCCTGCACTATCGTCTGTTAGGAGACGTTAGCAAGGTCAGCGCCATAAAACCGAGTGCTGCCGATATGACGGAAGCGCCGAGCACACCCAGCTTGACAGGGTTCAGAAGCTCGGGCTCGAAAGCAAGCTCGGCAATGAACAGAGCCATGGTGAAGCCTATCCCGGTCAGCAGACTGCCGGCCGCCAATAGGCTCCAGGATAGCTGGTCCGGGCGACTCGCGAGGCGAAGTTTCACGGCGAGGAAACTGAAGAGCACAATGCCAGCCGGCTTGCCGACCACGAAGGCGACGACAATTGCGATTGTGAGGGGAACGTCGAAGTTTGCATCCTCTATCGGGACGCCCGCGTTGGAGACGGCAAAGAGCGGCATGATTGCGAATGCGACCCAGGGATGGAGCGCGATCTCGAGACGCTCGATCGGCGACACTGCTTCGCGGGTCGCGACGCCTGCCCGATGGAGGTCGCCGCGTGCCGCGGTGTCACGGCTGCGATGGTCGCCGGGGGGATGGGCGATCACCCGGTCGAGTATCGCGTGGAGGCGGATCTCGCTTACCCACCTTCGCGCCGGCGTCATCAAGCCAAGTATCACCCCGACGAGCGTCGCGTGAACCCCCGATGCGTCGAATGCCAGCCAGATGGCGGCACCCATCGCGAAATAGACCGGAATGCTGCGGATGCCCAGAAGCGCAATTCCTGCGACGAACGCAAATCCGAGTCCCCCGGTTCCGAGTGCCACCCAATTCAACGGTTCGCCATAGCCGACCGCCACGATCAATATTGCGCCGATGTCGTCGAAGATCGCAAGAGAGAGCAGGAACAGTCGCAAGCTCCCAGGTACGCGCGAACCGAGCAAAGCAAGGCATCCAATGACGAACGCCGTGTCCGTGGACATAACGGTGCCCCAGCCGCTCGCACCCGGCCCCCCGCCGACAAGCAGCAAATAGATTCCGGCCGGTGCAACCATCCCCCCGAGAGCGGCGGCGACGGGTAGAGCGGCCATTCGCGGATTGCGCAGCTCCCCCAGCACCAGCTCGCGCTTCAGCTCAAGGGCGATGACGAAGAAAAAAAGCGTCATCAGCCCGTCGTTGATCCAGTGCTTCAGCGAACGATAGATCCCGATGTCGCCCAGTCTGACACCCGCGGGTATCTCCCAAAAGGCGAGAAACGACGACGACCACGCGGTGTTTGCGAGGCCGAGCGCCAAGAGCGTACTGAGCAAAAGGATAATGCCTGCGGTGGCCTCGATCCGGAGGAACCGCATAAACGGCTTGGTAAGCCGATCTGCCGGTTCCCTGGGAAGCCGTGAGAGACTGTCGTTCATACCGTGAACCACTCCTGCGGTATTGATCGCGACTGGCAAATGTCTCCAGCGACTATTGCGAGGCCGAACCCCACAAAGTCGACACGGCCGACCTTAGGACGGGCGGCCGATAGACTTGATGACATCGGCCGCTCACGGCCTAGACAAATTAGGATCCTGCCGATCCGCCGGCACCGGCGACCCCAGAGATCGCACTAAGGGATGTCGGCAGATCGGGGGAGGGGGCAATGTCGCTTCGGGACCGCGAATATCGGCCGCGCGGTCTCGTGGACCGCAGCAGGCCTACGAACGCGGAAAAGTTGCTTTGCGGAAATGGGCGGCCGTCAGCGTGTAGCAATCGCGGCGGCCACCCGAATAGGCCTTCCGAGCGACATCGTAGACCGACGAACGCAATGCGTCGAAAGCAGAAAGGAGCTTCGATTCAGAGATTTTCGATCTGCCCAGTTCGGCATCGGCCACCACGAGCGCGTCAGCCTCGACGAAGAACCGCACCTCAAACATACCCTCGTGGCCAAGGAAACGGACGGCGTTTCTTTTTTCATCGAAGCTGCGGCTCGAATTTGGAAATAACAGCGTCATACTCAGCGTGCCTCTGTTTCGCACGACGCTAAAGGCGTGGGTGCAGGTTGGACTGCCCCGCCTCCTCCAGCGTTCCGTATGCGAAGGTTACGGTCGACACGCGCCAGTGAAGTGGGCGGTGCCCAGGTGTAGCAGGTTTGAACGAAGCGACGCTCCACGCCCGGGCGGCGCAAGACCTCGCATCCTAATCGTGGTGAATAGCAGGTCCTTTGAGGCGGCGAACCCAAACCTCAGCCAGATCATCGAGTTGTATATGTGCCTGAATTGGGCTTTAAACAAGGCGCTTGGGTCTTCCGGACGCCGAGACCGCCTGATTGTTCCATCTGTGTGAACGTCGCCAAGACCAGAGACGGCGATAGCGCTCGCGAGGAACCAGGAACATCCAGACGCACGCAGCGTTTTGTTTCAGAGATTTGATGCACTGGGAGGTGGTGATGAGAAAGCGCTCTCGCAGATTATCGCCTGAGGTGCGCGCGGCGATCAGCGCATTTTTGAACGGGTGTCAGAAAGAAGCCCGGCCATTTGCGACCTCTGAAGCCCTTGGCGCGCTGCGGCGAATGTTTCCTGACCTGGATATCTCAGATACAGATCTCATGGCCGCCATCAGCAGCGAAGCAGCGTTAGCGGGTTTCGACGTAGACATCCCAGAACCAATGTCTGCGCCGCGCATGAGGGATTCGCTTGATGAATGGGACAATGAAGGCGGCGCAGTCGACAAATTGCCGCGCGGCGAAACTCAAGGCAGGCGTGGCAATGACACGGACGGCAAAGGGCGGCGGGCAAAAGCGACCAAGGATAGAAATGAGCTTCTCTAGCACGGCACAGCGAGAGGCTCAGAAGTTCGTTATTGGAGAATTCGCGAACTTCAACCCCGGCGCAAGCCGTCTCTTTTGAGAGTTGTGCAAAGGCGAGAAGCCGCTCGCACCGCTGAATAGTCCTTCAGGAAAGCCGGTGAGGGTAGAAGCGCCCATGCCTTTTCTCATCGCGCTCATCTTGGTCCTTCGGCGGGCCCACCTGGTGCCTCCGGCACCCTTGACCCTCCGATCGATCGCGTCTTTACGAATGAAACGCAGACGATTGCTATTTGCATGACCAAGGCGCAATGTGCCGACCTTCGGTAGCAAATTTTACGGGCGCTGCCGTTTGAGGGCTAGAAGGCCCTGGCCCCAAGGAAAGGAGGACGTCATGTCTTCCGTCGAAAACAATATCTCACCCGCCGATTTTGAGATGATCCGATCCGTCTTGGACGATGCCGGCTACGATGCCGGCGTCCTTGTCCAGGATCAGTGCTTGTTCGACACGGCGGCGTTGCTCGTGACCAAGCTCTTCCTGTCTGGTGTAGACTCCCGGTCGGCACTAGCGGCGAAGCTGGAGTGCCAACTGGGCAGAGCCGGCAAGCACAGACAAGCGTGTAGCCTGTCGCGGTCGCGCTACGCAATTCAAGGTCTTCCGCTTAAATTACAGGCGAACAAATCATAAGCGGTGGCTATTTGAGGCTCTTCGACTGCCAACGAGTGTTCTCGAGCTTGCTTATTCGAGCCAAGTTCATCGGCAGGCTCCGGAAGTGATCGAGAAGGTGCAAACAGTTGAATAAGGAGTGCACTCAATGGCACCAGGTAATGAACAAAGTAGGGAAGACCGGATCCGCGAACGTGCCTATGAAATCTGGGAGCGCGAAGGTCGCAAAGATGGTGATCACGAGCGCCATTGGGAGGAGGCGGAAAAGGAAATGAGAAAGAAAGAATCCGGCATAGGTCCCTCCGCGATCCCATCTGGGCCGGGCGATCCCGGCGGCCCGCAAGGAGGGGTCCGGCACTAGACTTGCAAGGACAACAATCGAGGGCGACACTCGGGGAAACGAATCCCGAGCCGGGACCAAATCTTGGTCACAAGCAAGCGAGGAGCTGCCTAGACGTCCGCTCTAGGCAGTTCTGGATCTCCATCGCCCGCATTGGACGTCCCAAAGGCCGAGACAGCTCAGGAGGACCCGGCGTGAATCGGAACATTTACATCGCCATAGCAATAGGCATCGTGATTCTAGTAGCTGTCGCGTTGCTGATGCCCGGGTCCGACGACAATGCCAGGGAAACAGCGACACCGCCGGCTACCACGACCGAGCCGACGACTTCTCAACCTTCGACCGCCGCTCCTCCTATGACGACCGAGCCAGCCCCAACGACGCCGTCGACGCAACCATCAACCACTCAGCCGTCTACCTCGACTGCGCAGTAGGTTACCTCAGGGTTATCGTGCCGAGCCGATCGCGACACACTCAAGGTCTGCTCTCTGGAAGCGGTCCTGCGTGATAGGCAAGATGGTCTCGTGGGCGATCTCCCGATCGAGGAGAAGGAGATCTACACGCGGCGCTATGCAATGCAGAGATCGAGACAATCGCAGGTCTCCGCCTTGTTGATCTCCGCGAGGACCACGCGATTAGAATGGGAGTGCCGACGGATGTCGCGAAATCTTCCCGCCGAACCCTTGCGCGGGCATGGTCGCTTGCCTTCCATGAGCACCGATCCGTGCCGGACGGCATCATTTATCCATCCCGCCTGAATGGACATACAAATCTCGCGATCTTTGACCGCGCCATCTCAAAGTTGTCAGCGGTACGGGTGGTGCCGTTGATTGGAGCACCAGGCCTTGCCACCGTCATAAACGATCTTCGCGTGAGCCTCGTAGACATCATCTGAAATCACCATGGCCGAAAGTCTTGATCCAATGTGGCTCTTGTGGCGATCACTTAGAGCGGAAGGCGTGTTCCTAAGTTGTTCTCTTTAGGGAGAATCTAATCCAAGTGCAACATTGACGGGTGAAGAGTAGGGCACTACGCGCATTTGCGCAAATGCGCCATGAAGACCTCGGTGGGCGTTCGATAGCCCAAGCACTTGCGC